>CAILMU010000081.1 GCA_903835325.1 uncultured Microcaldota archaeon
AGGATGCGCTCGATACGCTCGTTCGCTATAATGCCGCGGACATATCGAGCCTCAAGACGCTTATGGAATGGTCGTACAAGGAGAAACGAGTGCGAACTGGATTTGACGGGTAAATTAAGAAATATCGATCATCGGAATGCCATTCGGAGCATCACGCCGCCCCAAGACAATAGCCATATTAAATTTTGTGTGGATATCCTGCCCATGAGAGGCATATCTATAGTTGTGGCAGTAGCAGTAATCCTATCTTTGTTCCTCGTCGCCGGTTGCTTGGGCGCCAAGAATGGGCCCAACCTGACCGCGAACGGCACCAACCAGGCCAACAGCACCATGAACCAGACCCCGCCGGTAACCGAATGCACCGGCCCTGTCTGCGGAGCCGACGGGAACACGTACCCGACTGATTGCGATGCGACTATTGCCAAGGTCGCGGTCCTTTACCCTGGCGCATGCAAGGTCGAACCCACATGCACCGATACTGACAACGGCGTCAATACCGACGTCCAGGGTACAGTCACAAAGGGCAACGAGACCCACACCGACTACTGCATAGATTCCTCGCAGATAATCGAATATTCATGCCTCAGCAACGCCATCACCATGGCGAGCATCATCTGCCCGAGCGGGAAAGAATGCAAGGATGGCGCATGCATCGTGAAAGAGGTCATCCAACCTCCTGTGATCCCATCCGGATGCTCAGGCCCATCATCTCCGAACAGCACCTTCGCGAGCAATGTGACATTCAACGGCACGACTTATTCCAGCGTGTGCGTGGATTACGGCAGCGTCAAGGATTATTTCTGCAAGGACAACGCGCTCGCATCCCAGAACAGCCAGTGCGACCCCGGTTCCGCCTGCCAGGATGGCCGCTGCAATCCATTGCAGACGACGTGTGTCTCTACCAACGGGCCGAATGATACGGCTGTCAGAGGCCAGGTCACCATCTCGAAAGGCATGCTCAATTCGCAGAGCACCTTCGATGTGTGCTTCGATGAGATGATGCTGAACAAATACTACTGCGCCCCCGACAACAGCCTCGCCAACCACACTATCGATTGCGGCACAGGCAGGAAATGCTACAACGGCCGCTGCGTACGCAGCGCATGCACAGAGACCGACAACGGCAAAGACCTATTTGATGCAGGTGTGACAACGGTCGCTGGAGTGGATTATGTGGACCGGTGCGTCGGAGACAACATCGTCCGTGAATACTACTGCTATGGCGATGATGTCTGGACCGATGATCTCCCCTGCCCGAGCAACTACACCTGTTCCGGAGGCCGCTGCGTTCCGTATTGAGGAAAGGATGCCTGCCGACCGGGTAGTACCCGGTTAGCCGGAGTCCGTTCCTGACAGACTGCACCTAGGTGTTCCTATGAAAATCCTGAAAATCGGCGGGAGCTTCCTGACCAACAAATCCGGCTACCGCGAGCCTGACCCGAAGAACATCCTGATGGCTGCAAAAACCGTCGCGACGGTCTGGAAGGGTGGCATCAGGGATTTCATCCTTGTCCATGGCGCGGGCTCGTTCGGCCATGCCTTGGTGCTGAAATACAAGATTGATGATGGCATCACGAGTTCAGCCCAGAAGATTGGCTACGCGGATGCTCACGCTGCATGCACGGAACTCTCCCTCTTGTTCGTCGAAATGCTCATCAAGGAGGGCGTTCCGGCAGTTTCGATGCCGCCAGCGCTTATCCTCGAGCAAAAAAACAAAAGAATCGCGAAATTTGATACAAAACTCGTGAACGATTATTTGGGGAGCGGATATCTCCCTGTCCTTCATGGCGACATGGTCCCGGATTCGATCCTAGGAGGCTCTGTCTGCTCTGGGGACCAGATCGTCGCTTATCTCGGGAAAGGCGCGGACTTCATCGTATTGGCTACGAACGTGGATGGCGTACTGGATGACAAGGGTCAGGTCATAGGGAAGATAAGCGCCGCGAATTTCCCCGAAGTATCGAAGCATCTGCGGAAAACCGGGAATGATGTCACCGGCGGCATGGAAGGGAAGATAAAAGAGCTGCTTGAGCTCGATACAGCTTCTTACATCGTGAATGCGGCGAACCCCGAGCGCATAAAGGCGCTGATGAGCGGGAAGAAAGCGGTTTGCACGGAAGTCAGGAAATAAAACAGAATCAACGAATCAAAGCGCGTTTAATCGCATTCCACTCTAAAACAAGTCTTTTTTCGGGTATCTGACTCCATCCCCGATCCCGCACACCATAACTCGTTCTATCCCATCAACGTCATCGAGGGCTTTCCGCACCGCGCGTTCGTATTTTTTCGTGGTGTAGATGTGCGCGTTCGGGCCGGCATCGAACGTGTAGGCAGCGACAGGCCTTCCATACGAATCATTAATTTCGATGACTTTGTGGATGATTTCGAGCGAGATGCCGTTCAAATACGCTATGGGAGGCCAGCTATCGAGCATCACCGCATGCATGCTGTCGCTCTCCTGCATGATGGTCTTGGCCATGGATTCGAAATCGCGGTCGTAGATCGCTTTCCTGACGATGCGCAATCTCCTCTCAACGCTCTCTAACCTGCATTTGAACATCTCGGATGTGCGGACCGTCCTCGTCATCGCATCTGTCGAGCTGATGCGCTTCTCTTTGGAGTTCGTTATCGCGATGACGTTTCGCAAATCCTTCCATTTCTCAGGGGCTGATAGCTGGACCGAATAGCAGTCGCTCCCGTCCTTCTTCACTCCAGCGCGCCATTCCGCAGCGCCCCCGAAAACCGAGCGGGAGGCAGAACCGCTACCAAGACGGGCTAGCATGGAGAGATTTTTTTTATTTTCCGAAAACGAACGCAACCCGATCGCCAGGGTTGATGCTGCTGCAAGAGCCGCGAAACCTGAAGCTGATGATGCCAGTCCAGCTGCAGTGGGAAACGAGTTTTTCGAGACGATTTTCGCGAATAATTTTTTCTTCTTGGCCTTCGTTCTCACGAAATCCAGGAAATGGCTCACTCTCGCCAATTGCTTCGGTTTCGGCTGCCTTCCGTTCAATTGAAGCGTATCGTGCCGAAGTTTCTCTGAAAATTCGACGGTGGTCACGCTCTGGAGCTGGTCGTCCATCGTGAAAGATATGGAATTGTTCGTAGGAATCCGGAGAGCTTCATCCCGTCTTCCCCAGTATTTTATTATCGCGATGTTCGCGTTCGCGATTGCCGTCGCTTTCATGACAAAATGATTAAATGGCAAGCGTTATTATGGTATCCATGGCGAACCGGGAAGCGCTTGGCAGGATGGGTTGGATACTCAGCCGGATGCGCCATGAATCGGAAAAACGGGACGCACCGGTGCTGCGAGCAGAAGCGGCGACAGTTGACAGCCCATTCAAAATCCTCGTCTTCACCATGCTTTCATCAAGGACGAAAGACGAGACTACGATCAAAGCGATCCACCGCCTCTTCCCGGGCGCGAAAGCAGATTCCCCAAAAAAAATCCTCTCGCTCGGAGCAAGAAAACTCGAGCGGATTTTGTATGGGGTGGGTTTCTATCGCGTGAAAACGAAGAACCTTCTAGCCATTTGCGCCATGCTCGCGGACAAGCATGTCCCAGATACTCTTGAAGGCCTTCTCGAATTGCCAGGCGTCGGCAGGAAAACCGCGAACATCGTCCTCGCGCGCGCATTCGGGAAAAACACCATCGGAGTGGATGTGCATGTGCATCGCATCAGCAACAGGCTCGGCTTAGTTAAGACAAAAAAACCCGAAGATACGGAAAGAGCGCTTGTCCGCATAATCCCCAAAAGATATGTCCGTTCCTTAAATCGCGATTTCGTTGCGTTCGGGCAGACGGTCTGCCTTCCAAGGAAACCTGACTGCAGGACGTGCCCGATAAACAGGCTATGCTATCGTATCGGAGTGACCGGGAAGTGCGCGGTTTGCAGATACGGCGCACGCTAATATTTCCCGACGCGCGTAGCGAACGATTGGAAGCCTGATTTCTCAAGGACGCGTGATAGCTCTTCTGCATGAACCTTGTCTTTCACTAGCGAGATGCAGCACCCTCCGCCCCCGCCGCCGGTCAATTTGGACCCCATGGCCCCGCTATCCATCGCGAGCTTGACTATTTGGTCATTCAGTTCGTCGGATACGCCGAGCTCCTGGAGCATGCTCTGGTTCGCGTTCATGAGCTTTCCGATATCCTCTAACTTGCCCTTCTCGAGCGCTTTCCTGCCGTTCAGCTCGACATCCCCGTACTCGTCCATCATCTGGGCGAATTCAGATTCATCCTGCTCCTTGTATCTCCGGACGTTCTCTATCATCTTGGTCGTGAACCCGAATTTCCCTGTGAAGGATACGACCAGGTCCAGAGGTTTCTTGATAACGATGCGCTCGTATCTGTTCTCGGAGACATTCTTCCCGCGCTTGAACTCCATCACCCCGCCATAAGTCGCCATCAGGTTGTCGATGCCGCTCGGGTTCCCGTGGAAGACCTTCTCCCCTTCATAAGCTATGGAATTTATCTCGGCATCAGTCGGATTCTTCCCCTGGTCATCAGCGACAGCGCGCGCGAGCGCCACGCAGAAAGCGGCGGATGAACCCAACCCCCCGAACGTGTGCAGATCGCCTTTCAGCGAAACGTCATAGCATCCCTTCACGCCCATCACGGCAAGAACGTTCGCTATCGCTTTCAGGCTGTATTCCGGCACTATCTTGTGTTCGGATGAAATCGCGTTCTTCTCCGAGCGCTTCACTTCGACCACAGCAGCGTTCGAGATGCCAGCCGCTATAGCCGGCGCCCCATGGACCACGAAATGCTCCCCGAAGAAAATTATCTTCCCGTATCCAACCCCTCTTCCGACCATGTGCCATTCACCCCTTAGGTTTCCTGCCCCTGACTTTCGGCGGCTTGATATCCGGATATGCCGCAGTAAGCATGTCCGGGCTGGCATAAGGCTTGTAGCCCAGGTTGTCAAGGGCTTTCATGACGAGGTACGGCTCCGGGGCTCCTGCCCCGCTTTTCTCAGAAAGATCCTTCAGCGCCAGCGGGATATTGCCGAGCGACCTTCTCCTTCCCTTGCTTATCGCCTCTGCCCCAACTTCATCCTTTTTACTGCCTGAGAACTCATACGCCTTGTTCACTATCGAATGGTTGATGCCGCTGAGGATCCCGGACACTTCATATTCCTGGGCATTCTCCAGGCAGAGCTTCTTTATCGCAACCCATTCCTTGTATTTTCCGATGAAGGCGATGGTGTCCCCGGGCTCTTCATCTTCGGCTTCGATTGCGCTTTCATGGACCTGGGCCTTGAACATCACTCCGGCTTTCGTCAGGAGCTGGTTCAGGAGGTATGATTCCGCCGCGCTCATGAGCTCGGGTTTCGGAATCGATTTCGAAAGCGTCTCTTTTATAGTGCCCGGAGGCGTGGACTCGAAGAATCCGCAGACAGCCTGGAGGCCCGATCCCTTCGGGTTCGCGAAGCGTGAAATCGCATCGATACCGAGTCCGGCGAATCTGTACGCGAACGGCTCGATCTTCGCGCTTATCTGCGCCAGCACGAAAGCGGCCTGCTCCGGCGTCTTGCCGGTCATGTCGTACTTTACCCCCAACTTGAAATCCTTGTAAGCCCCGGAAAAAATTATCTCGTCTTGGCCAGCCATGTGGACACCCCTCCCGCTCATCCCGGATATGCCGGATGTGGAGCACACTTGGATTGCACATAAATAAAAAGCTAACTTCATACTACCTAACTGCCTGAGCATCAGGCGCCCCTGTAGCGCAGTGTCCCGGGAGCGTAGAAAATTCGGTTTCCGGGACGCGCAACGGTAGCGCGCGTCCTTGGTATCCTGCGGTGCGACTGCACCGGAGGCATCCGAAGCCCGAATCCGGGCTCCAAAAAGGACGAGGTCGCGAGTTCAAAGGCCTTTTTGGCAATTGTTTATCTTAGGCCAAAAAGCCCTGGGAAAAAGGCATGAGGATATCTCCAGTTTTCGGAGACCATCTTTGCAACCAGGATTCTGGAAATCTCGCCGGGGGCTTATTTTTTCTAATTCTCTTCTACGATTAGTATTGTCCCTTCCATCTCGTGCCTGGTCAGCTCGTTCTCGATGAAGGATAAAGCTCTCGTGGTGGCGGACCCTTTGAATTTCTTTATGCCCGCCAATCCTTTAGGTATCTCCTCGCTCTGGGTGGCCAGGAGAAGGACCGCCTTTTCTATATTGTCCTTGGCTTCGGCGCAGATTTCTTCGTCTTGGCATAATACGCTTGTCTTGAATGATTCGAGAGCCGCCATGATCCTGTTCATCTCGCTCGTGGAGACGAAGACCTGTTTCGGCGCCTCGATACCTTCTAAATATGCATAAGCTTTCTGGATGCCTTCAGGAAGGAGCTCGATATGCAGTTCATGCACCTCTATCCCGTTGTCTTCGTATTCATTAAGATCGCTCTGCGTCATCTTCACCCTGTTTCCGACAGAAGAGGTCTTCAGGTGATTGAGGATCTTCGCTGCCATCCTGGACTCCTCGGGAATATCATCGATGTACGGCTTGGTCGCTTTCCTCTCGAAATATGCTTCGAGGAACGAGCCGGCATACGGCTTTTTGGAGAGGTTATGCAAGTCTATTATCCTGGCATCGAGCGCATCGAGGAGCTCCTCCCCCTGCTTCGAGACCGGGATGAGCATGCTGCTTTCGATGCCCGCGCCCATATATAGGAACTGGTGGCAGGGTATATTCCCTATTATCATGATGCCTTCGTATTCGAGCGTCCTCCTCGTGAGCTCTTCGGGTGCGACGCCCATCTCGTTAGCCGATTCCCTTGCCGGAGGTATCGTGTCGCGCCGTTTGCGCGTTTCGCTCTCTGCTGACGGCCGCGCTTTCCCTTTCATTATCAGGTGGGCGAGATCCGCGACAGCCCTGACCGGGTCTTCGCTCTTCACCAGGTCGTCGAAAATGCGTATAGTGTAGATGCCATCCCTGTTGGCGACCGTGAACGCGAAAAATCCATCCTTCCTCTCAGACCTGGCGATAAGGCTCTCGCCTTCCCCTATCTCGAGGAGCGCAGCCTTGACTATATTCTCCAGGACCGTGACCGTGAGCTTCTTCTCGGGTATCGCCACAGACTGGCGGCCGATTTCGGAACCTGTTTCAATCCCTGCGACGGCTTCGGCGAGCGCCGCCTTATAATATGAGGATTTCTGGCTGGCGACCACGGCTTCCTTCGCAAGCTCATAGATCATCGCGCTTCCTATCACCTGGTTCGATTTCGAGACATATCCGGCCGGCGTGTAGATGCCGAGCTCGGACCCCTTCTCGATAAGCGCTTCGACATCCGCTTTCGCCTTGCGTTCGTCAGGAGAATGGATAGGGTGGTAAAGAGGCAATATATGGCTCAGATTAGGAGCCTGCCCTGGCCCGGGCGTCTTCACTCTCGCGATATCGGTTTTCTGGTTGCTGTTCATGCTAATCCTCAAGCTGGTCTATTCGGATAACTGTGTATATCTATGGTATTTCATATATATAAAGGTTGTGTTTTACGTCTCTCTACGGGCTGGGCGCAGCGCATACGCCAAAAACAGGCATTCGGCGCCTAATTTGCGCTAAACCGAATGGAAATTGCCTTCCTTGTCCCTCTTGAAAGCGTGCTTGTGGTCTATGGAACAGACATATACCTCGCCGTCCTTCCTGGACAGCGGGGAGAAAAGACCTTTATATACATGGCAACTCGGGCATGCCGGCATGGTAGTACACCTCTAGTCATTAATTCAGATCACTGGTCGTTCAATACATAGAAGACGTATATTTTAAAATGTTGCCCGCATCCATCCCTCATGCTCTTTCCACACCGTGCATTCCTGCTCCTCGCCGCTCTGCTGCTTATAGCAGGCTGCGCGAACCTGCAGGGGGGAAGCACGAATCCAAACCCCGCACACGCCCAGAACACAAGCGCCCCGAACCAGTCGGCGCCGATGCCATGCTCTGAATACTGCGACGCGCAGCTGCACTCGGGATGCACCGGGAAATGGCTCGCATCGGGCGCATACCCGAGCTGCGACTGCGTATTCCAGTGCGATCAAGCGGGCGGGAATGCCAATCAAAGCAATGCTCCGGGAACGAATACGGCCCCGGCGGACCAGACGCAGGGCAACGGCTCGCAGACACAACCCGGAAGCACCCCTGCCCAGAACATGCCC
>CAILMU010000082.1 GCA_903835325.1 uncultured Microcaldota archaeon
GCCTTCCATGCATCCCATGTAGTAGATGTTGCCTTTGCCTATCGAGACTATTCTGGTGCAGGTGGCGCCTGCGCTGGTCACAGCGACCTCGCTGCGCACATTATCTTTTCCTTGCATGTAGACTTTTGCTGTAGTCGTCTGGCCGTCCGAAGTGGATGTGATGTCGCATTGCACAGGGACTCCGAGGCCTAGCAGCTGTTCGTATGTCTTTCCGACAAGGTCGCCTAGGCCGCCCTGCTGGTTTTGAGCGCCGGTTCCTGCGCTCGCGTTGCCTTCGGTCGCTCCTTGGCTGCCGGAGCTGTTCGGGGCAGCTGCTCCTCCGCTCGGGGCGCCTCCGGTTGACGGAGCCCCGCCTTGCGGCTGCGCGCCGGTTGTTCCAGTGCCCGTTGGCGGGCTTGTGCAACCAGCGAGGAGGATTATAGATACCAAGAATAGAACCAATAATGATTTTTGGCCGAACATGAGCTCGAAATCGGTATTAAGATTTATAAAGCTGATTAGGGGGTTGGACCGAAAATGCAGGTATTTTCTCGCTGCTTAGTATTGGAAAGCTTCCAACGCACCAGCGAATCCTGCGCGTTTGGCCATCCGATCGAGCGCCAGCGCGTTCTTGGCGAGCAGCATCACGTTGAGGGGGATCGTGCCGTTATGTTCTGTCACGATAGCCGAGACATCGCTGATGAACGAGCTGATATCGCTTTTGCCCGAATCAGTGAGGCGCACCTCTAGCCTTTTTCCCAGCGCATCTTTATCCATCTTGGAGTTCTCCTCGAAGCCGCACAGATAATCGGAAATCGCATGGGCCAGGGCGGGCTTGTCGTTCGCCAGGAACACAAGGCTTCCGATGAATTCCTTATCATGCTCGCTGAGGGCTATCAGGTAGTTGTTATCGAGCCAGGCGATACCCTTCATTGGCTCTTCGGCAGATACGGACGAAGCGGCATCGCTCTTGCCATCGTTTGAGGGGCCGGGCTCCATGATACGTATATTGCCCACATGAATATCGGCGTGCACCAGTCCATTGCCTATCTGGTGGACGACGTTCTTGGTGATGAGCGAGACGACCTGCTTCATGTCATAATCCAGCTTCAGTTCATGCCATTTCGTGAGGTTTCGGCCGTGGACGAATTCTTCTGCGACAGCCTTTTTTCCGCCATGGATGAGCGATGGGACATGTATGCGGTACGGGTTCCCTTCCACAGAGAAGCCTTCGTTCTGCCTCTTGAAATCCTCGAGGGATCTCGCGCCGTCGAATTTCGTGTCAGCGCTTATCCATCTCCTTATGTTCTCCACGATCGGGACTGCGCGCTCGAGGCGGGGCTCCGAAGAGAATATCTGGTTGAGGTTGTCGCATATGGCGCCTGCGCGGTAAGCCACGTTGGGGTTCACGACTTTCAGGGCGCAGGGCTTGCCGTCGACTACGGCGCTGTATACGCTGACCAGCGAGCCTCCGCCGGCACGGGGACCGAATCTCTCGAGCCTCTGTTTAAGCACCGCCTCGCCGTTCGTGGCCTTGTCCACGGTATGGAACGCAGATAGCTTCAGTTGCCCTTTCACATTGTCATAGACATCGTCGAATTCGCGCCTGAGCTCCTCGGGCAAATCAGCATACAGCCCCAGGGACTGGAGGAAACGAACGCCTGGCGCGCCCATCTTCGATGAGATGTGCTTGACGAATTCGACCGGCGACATGCGTTCGATCCTGTCCGGCACTTCGAACGTGTATTCCAGGCATATCGAACTGAGTTTCGAGAACATGGTGCGGTCATCCCCGTCCTTCTGCATCATTCTTTCCTTTTCGCGTTCGATCCCGTAATCTTCATCGAGATAGCCCTCATAAGGAGACGAGAAAGCCCCGGAAAGATATGCTCTCAAGAAATCTGCGTACCGCTCGGTTATCTTCTTGAAATCTTTTTTATTGAAACCGTATCGGTTCTGGTTGCTGGCAAGGAAGTCAGCCTTTGCTTTCTCGACGGCATCATCCCAGCCGGCGGTCTGTTCAGGCTTGCCGAGCATGCGCTCGATGATGATGGGGTGCGTCAGGAAATAAAGGGTCGTGACATCGCTCTTCCTGGCGACCGCGGTGAAAGCGAGGGCGAGGAATTCGTGCACTTTCTCCTGCGCTTCTGTGGATGGCGGTTCCACGAAATTGTCGAAAAACCATTTCAGCGCGTCGGAACGCGAGCCTTCTTCCAGAAGGATGCCGTCTTTGCCTATCAGAATCTGCTGTGCGATGACATGGCGGCCTTCGTAATCAAGGGTGTAGAGGTATTTTTCGAAATCGCTGATGTCATTTGCGGAGAGACCTGATTCCGTCATGTAGCGTTCCAACTTCGATTCGAGATTCGAGATGTCGTCCAGTGCATCATCCAGGTCATCTGAAGTTGAAAGCTGCGTTTCGACATTCGTATCGCCCAAATGGAATTCCGCTACTTTCTCCAGCGCCTTTCTGCATACCAGCGAGCGCAGTTCGAGATTGCTGGAGCGTGTGAGCAGCAGGGCCTTGAACAGAGCGCCCTTATCTTGCATGATATTGTCAAGGACACCTTCCCCCAAAACGAGCTTCCCTACGCTTTGCTCCTCGATGCCGTTGAGGCGCTCCACGATGCTCTTCTCGATAGCCCTGAGCCGCTCAGGGTCGTCGACGAATCGGTCGAGCAGCTCTTCCCTGGCATCGACAGAGCCATAGTCCGCGACGCGCCGGTCGTTGAAAAGGATTTTGTAGGCGTCATCTACTGGAAGCCTGCTGGCGAGCCTGGGCAGGACGGTTTTCTGGACCCTCATCTTGAGGTTCGGGTCCCGGATATAGAAGCTGAGGCTCAGGAGCTGGTCCAGATGTTTTGGATCCTCGAGATTGAACTTGAAGCGTTTGAAGCTCTCCAATGCGATGGCATCCGTGATCGCGAATTGGGCTTCCATGCGTATCATAGCCGCGGAATAGGACTGAAGGTCATTGAAGTTGAGGTTCTTATTTACAGAGATGATTTCAAAGCAGGATTTCAGGAACCTGAAGTAGCCGTCCCTGTCTTTCACATGATCCTTGAGCTGGTTCTTGAGCGCGAACAGGAATATCGCGGGCTGCCCTATCTGGCTGATGCTGCGGAGCTCGTCTTCAGAGAAGCCACCTTTGCCTAGACCCAGGATAGAGAGCTGGTATTGGAATGTTCCTGTGTCGTCATCAAAAAGATAATGATTGTGTTCAAGGCAGGAGATGAGGGCGATGGACTGCTTTTTCGTGAAAGTTGCCTGGCCGAAGTAGGCGGATAGTTCGTTGAAGAACGCTTCCGGAAAATGATGCATCAGCCCTCCCAATGCATCTCCTTTATCTAACAGTCCTTTTTGAGAACGGGATTGGAACGCTTCGCAGTAAGAATCGAGGAAATCCAAGAAGTCGTCCAGGGATTGCGGGGATATCGCTTGGATTATGGATTTCGACAAAGATATCGCACTATCGGAGCCTCCGGTTCTCGCTTCGCTTTCGCCGATTGATAAGATCCTCGAAATTGGGACCCTGAATTTATTCGGCGCGAATGTGAAATCGATGACATCTTCCACAGCCTTCTCCTTTTCCTTGAAGAACCGGGATTGCTTCAGTTTTAGCGCCTCTTCTTTCGACAGGCCGTGATAGCGGCAGACGTTGTCGAAGATGGCTATAGGATCGACGCTAGGGAATTCGGAGAATGCCTGCGAAAGATACGCATCGATGCTGCTTTTGTCCTTCGGGGTAGCATTCAGGAGAAGGATAGCGCAGGCGGTCTCCTGCTTCGCAAAGCCGACATCCACTCCGTACCCTTGTTTCATGGCGGATGAAAGGTTCTTCGCGCATTCGTAAGCCGCAACCGGCTCGAGCTTGCTTATACGGTATTCGAGAGCCGAATCGAAGGTCTTCAGGAATTCCTCGATCGGGATATTCAATGGCAGCTGGCCCATCCTCTTCAGGATATCCTGGAACGACGTGAAGAAGACCGGCGAGGATATGACTTTCATACGGCCCAAGGAACGGTCTCCTGCGGCTATCTTGATGAAAACCGCGCACGCATCTTTCGCCTCTTCAGGCGAATCTGGGAATCGCTCTTCGATGAGTTCCTCGATCTTCTTCACGAGCTTTCCTTTGAGGAGCTCCTTGTTGTCCTTGCTCAGGTTGGAGCCTACGGCAGACCGGTAATTCTCGAAAGCGCCTATCGGCCCGAGGCCGTCAGCGGCTTTTAGGGCAGAGGCGATATTTGCATCTGACAGGTGCCTGAAGATGGCCCATGGATCCTTGCCGACTTTTAATTGGGCGCGGATATCCGCTGGCATAGCATGGAGCTGGTCGTTCAGGGCGTCCAGGTCCACGAGCCGGATAGAATGTTCGGCGTTTATCAAGCGTGCGTATGTGGCGCCATGGGCAGCATCTGAACTTCCTTTTTCCATCTCGGCTATCTTGCGCAGGAATAAGATGCCTCCATGCGGATTTATCCTGGATTCCTCTTTGCTATCTAAAATGGAATTGAGATCCGCTCGGTATTCATTTATTCTATTCTCGCCCATCTTCGCTAGCGGTGTGGACCAGCCGTAATCCGATTCGGCATGCCTCTCCCGTATATGCTGGAGCTCATGGCGCAATACGAATTCGAGCTCTTCCTGGAATTCGCAGAGTGCTATGAGCTTCTTCCCTATGACGATGGTGCCATCCGGCATTGAGAATGCGTTCAATTCATCCCACTTTTTGGGTATGAGGAACTTGATGTCGGGGTTTGCTTTCACTATGGGAAGGGAATTGATGTATCTGGCCACAGGATGGTCGTCTGGAAGGAATTTGAATCTCTCGGCGAATTTCTCCCTCTCCAGGCGGCATCGCTTGTCGAAAAACGGTGGCACTGGCACTGAGCCTGCGGTTGCCTGCGGCTTGGGGTTCTTGGGCCCCCGGCTAGGCCGGGGGTTGACGGATAAATACACATATTAATGTATATTATAACATATTATAAAGATAGCAGTGGGCGCGATTTAGCCAGGAATAACGGTTTTTATATACTCGGTGGTAAAGGATTTCGGTCGTGAACCATGTCTTCTTTGGATTCCAGATTCTTCGGAAAGAAAGTGAAGAACCCCCTAGTCCTTGCTTCAGGCGTACTAGGCGTCACTAAAGCGAGCCTTGAGACCGTTTGCGATAACGGATGCGGCATCGTGACAACGAAATCGCTCACTCCGGAAGCGCGCAAGGGCCATGACGGCCCTAATATAGTAGAGACAGAGTGCGGGCTCCTGAACGCTATGGGTTATCCGAACCCAGGGATAGACGAGGGGCTGAAGGAGTTTGCTCCCTGGAAAAGGAAGGACGAAGCGCTGATCGTGAGCATCGTCGGGAAGGACAAGGCCGAGTTCGGGATGCTTGCCGAACGGATCGAAGCAGCGGGAAAGGTTTTGGGGGCGAACGCCATCGAAGCAGTGATTTCCTGTCCGCATACGCCTGGTTATGGGATGATGGCTGGGCAGGGAACGCCTGAATGCGTCTGCGACATCACGAGTGCCATCAAGGAGAAGACGAAACTTCCGCTCATCATAAAATTATCTCCTTCAGTTCCGGGCGAGGTGAAGCTCGCGAAAAGCGCTGAGGACGCCGGAGCCGACTGCATAAACATGGGAAACTCTCTCGGGCCTGGGATGAAGATTGACCTGAATAGGAAGAGACCGATACTAGGTTTCGGAATGGGAGGACTCAGCGGGCCGGCGATAAAACCTATCGCGATACGATGCGTCTACGACATATACAAGGCGATCGATATCCCGATAATCGGCACCGGAGGGATAACGAATGGCACCGACGCCATCGAGATGATGATGGCCGGAGCGAGCTATGTCGGGGTCGGGACAGCAGTTTATTTCAGGGGGCCCAAGGTCTTCGGGACAATCGCTGCTGAGATAAAGGATTGGATGGAGAAGAACGGATATTCGAAACCAGAGAAGATAGTGGGTGCTGCTCATGTTTGAGGAAGGGACCAGGCTAGGGATGAAGAGCGCGAAGGTGAAGAGAACATTCGCCGAGAATTACCGCGTGACTACGGTCGAGATAGACCACGCGATGGAAGAGGCTAACCCCGGCCAGTTCATCATGGTATGGATGCCGGGAATCGGAGAGAAGCCCATGAGCATAGGGAACAGGTATCCACTCACGATTTCTGTAGCGAATGTCGGGAAGGTCTCCGAAGCGATAGGGAAATTGAAGGCTGGCGAGATGATTTCTTTCCGGGGGCCGCTCGGGAAGCCGTTCGCTGTGGAGAAAAGCTTCAGGCGCATACTCGTGATTGGCGGCGGCTATGGAGTGGTTCCCATGTATTTCCTTGCTAAAAGCGCGCGCGAGAACGGGCTCGAGATCGTATCCGTTATCGGAGGCAAGACCGGCAAGGATATCATCTATGAGAAGCAGCTCTTCGCAGTATGCCGAGAAGTTTATGTTACTACGGACGATGGAACTCGCGGGAAAAAAGGCACGGTCATGAGCGAGGCTGAAACGCTCATCTCCTCCAAAGGTTTCGATTGCGTCTATTGCTGCGGACCTGAGCGGATGATGCAGGCGATTGCGCTATTCTGTGAGATGCACAGCATACCCTGCCAGGTGAGCGTGGAGAGGTACATGAAATGCGGTGTCGGGGTGTGCGGCTCGTGCGATATCGGGGGGAAGACATGCTGTAAGGACGGGCCCGTTTTTTCAGGAGAGGATGCCCTCAAATTGGCTGATTTCGGGAAAGCGCACCACGATGCGAGCGGGAAGAGGACAGTATAGGGGAATGGATTTTTCTATTTTTCAGAGGCTCCCGACGATTACGTTCCCGTTGCGTGAATCTATCATGAAATCCCGTTCGTCCCTGAATTCGAAAGCCCTCAGCTTCCCCTCTTTGAAAAGCCCCCGGACGGTTGCCAAGGATATCTCCTGGAGGGCGATTGTCTCTTCTGGGGGCCTTACGCCTTCGGGGATATTGAAATAATATAAGTTGTATTTTGATTTCGATTTGCCATGGCTGTCGAATCCGTTTTTCTTGACTGACTGGCCGGCCTTGTCTGCCATTGCAATCAGGTCGCATGAAATCTTGCACAGGCTCAGCATCGGGCTCGGGAAACTCCCGCCGAATGCAAGATGGGCGACTCCAGCCACCTGATTCTCCGGGTCATGTATCGCAATCCCGACACAGCAGAGCAGGCCGACGGTCCCGATATATTGTTTGCCGGTCGAAGGCGTGGTGATGCCAAGCCTGTCAATCCCCACAATCCTGGCCTCGCTTTCGAGAATAGGGAGCTTTTCGTCATGGAACGTTCTGTGCTTGATCGCCTGGTATGAATTGAAGTGGGCCCTGACCATTTCGGGATATCCCGTGCTCTGGCGGGGGATTGGCTGGGGCTGTCTCAACATATATTAGGGTATATGGCGGATTGGTTTTATAAACACTTATATCCAGCAAGTAAAACACTAATTCTCAACAGAAGACACACGGATTCGGGATGTTTGTTACCAAAAAAATGGTAATTACCTATAAATAGGTAAATAGCGATATCCAAATGCTGATTTGATGGAAAAGATTGAAAAGGCGGCGGAGCAGCTCAAGGCAGGACGGATGGTCGTAGTATACGATGGCGATACTCGCGAGGGCGAAGCAGATATCATGGTGGGGGCAGGGTTCGTGAAGCCAGAGACCGTCCGGGTTCTCAGGAAGGATGCCGGCGGGCTCATCTGCGTGGCGATAGGCGGGGAGGATGCGAAACGGATAGGGCTGCCGTTCTATACTGATATTTTAGAGAAGAGCGGGAGGGCTGCCGCGAAGCTCGCGTGCTCCAGGACAGCATATGGCGACAAGCCGGCTTTCTCGGTGGCGGTGAATCACAAAGACGTCTATACCGGGATAACCGATGAGGACAGGGCGCTCACGATAAGCAAGATAGATGAAACGATATCAGGTCCGGCATCGGTTTTCATCGATTCGTTCTATTCGCCGGGGCATGTATTCCTCCTGATTGGCCGCGGGCTGGAAAACAGGAAGGGCCACACCGAGCTCTCGCTGGCGCTAGCTGAACGCGCGGGATTGGATGCCATGGTGCTCTGCGAGATGCTAGGGCAAGGGAAGGCGCTATCGAAAAACAAGGCCAAAGCGTACGCGCTCGCTCATGGATTGGTGTTTTTGGAAGGGAAAGAGATAATCGAGGCTCTCGGGAAAGAGAAGGTGAAAAAATCATGAAAATGAAACTCGGGATAGTCGATACGATGTTCTCGCGCGTGGATATGGGCGCGATAGCGATGGATGAGCTGAAGAAAGCGTATCCGGAGGCCATAATCATCCGCAAGACCGTCCCTGGCATCAAGGATCTTGCTGTTGAATGCAAGAGGCTTCTTGATTCAGGATGCGATTCCTGCCTGGCCCTCGGCATGGTCGGCGGCGCTCCAATAGATACGCAGTGTGGGCATGAGGCGTCCTTAGGGATACAGCAGGCAAAACTCATGACTAACAAGCATATCGTGGAGGTTTTCGTTCATGAGAACGAGGCATGGAGCGAGAAGGAGTTCTTCGAGATTTGCCAGAACCGCGTCCGGAAGCATGCGCACAATGCGGTATTGCTCGTGACCAATCCTGCGGAACTGGTTGAGAACGCCGGGAAAGGCATAAGGCAAGGCAAAGAGGACGAAGGGAGGATAGATGAACGAAGCGCGGGGGAAGAGAGAACCATCCGGCTCGCGATAATCGTCTCAAGATTCAACGAAGGCATAACATCCGAGATGGAAAACGAAGCGGTTTCGACGATAAAGAGCGCGCTTCCCGAAACAAGGATCGATTTCGAGATCATCCATGTCCCGGGGGTTTTCGATATCCCCCTCGCTTTGCGCAAGAGATTGATGGATAAACGGATAGATGGGGCGGTCGCGCTCGGAGCGGTCATCAAAGGAGAGACGGGTCATGATGACGCGATAACAAGGGATGTGATCAGGCGGCTTGGCGACATGTCGGCAGAATTCCGGAAGCCGGTCACGCTCGGGATAATCGGTCCTGGCGCGAGCAGGAAAGCTGCTGGGGAGCGGGCGAAGCCATATGCTCTTCACGCGGTCAGAAGCGCAATCTATCTCGTCCGGCTGCTGAAGGACGGGGTGGAAGTGGATATGGAAATAGAAGAGAGGCACGATAGCAAAAAGGGGAACGCATCACGAAGGTAGATAGATATGGCAGATTCGATTAAACTGGTCGCGAACGCGGCCCTTCCAACGAAATACGGGAAATTCAGGGTATATTGCTTTGTGGATGAGGATGGAGGCGAGCATATAGCGCTGGTCCGCTGCGAGCATGATTTCCACTGCCCCATGCCCGTGCGGGTGCATTCGAGATGCCTTACCGGAGACACGCTCACATCGCTCAGGTGCGACTGCAGGGCGCAGTTGGAGGCGTCGATGAGATACCTGGAGAAAAGGAAATGCGGCATGCTGATATACCTCGACCAGGAAGGGAGGGGCATCGGCCTCGCCAACAAGATAAAGGCGTACGCGCTCCAGGACAAGGGGATGGATACGGTGGAGGCGAACGTGCACCTCGGTTTCGGGGAGGACATGAGGGATTTCGCTGTAGCAGCTGAGATACTGAGGCACTTCAAGGTGAAAGAGGTCGAGCTCCTCACGAACAACCCGAACAAGATAGCTGATATCGAGCGCCACGGGATTCGAGTCATCAGGAGGATTCCGCTCATCACGAAGGCGAACAGGTACAACAGGCTCTACCTTGAGACTAAAAAGAAGAAGATGAACCATATGCTCTGAGTTCAGGATGGCAGCGCGAAGAAGGACTCGGGGACGTTGTTGTTGAAGTCCAGCAGTTCGGTCTTCTGATATAGCATCAGGGACCCGTTGCCGGCAAAACCCATGTCGTAGACATGCGTCATATCAAGCTCCATGTCGCGGAGGATTATCAGCCCCGTGGCCGTATCGAGGCATTCCTCAATCGGCCCGGACAGGTGCGCGATGTTCCAGAGAAGGTCCTTTTGCTTGTCATCGAGACCAGTGGAGTTGCGGAGCAGCGCATGCGCGTATGCCTGGTCCCCGGTTATCATGAAGTCCCTGCATGTGAAGAATCCGATGGTCTTCTCTCCGGAATCCTTGATATTGAGCAGGCGCGATACGTTGATGGAAGGCGGCAGAGGGGTCTTCCCGAGATAAGCGCATTCGGAACGCATACGATATAGCATGTCATAATAGTCACCGGACTCCTTGGGGGTTATGGTATGACTGGTGCAGCCATCCCTGCAATAGTATACACGGCCGTTCTTCCAGACGGTCGTGGTATTGGCTGCTCCCCCCAGCTCGACCTGCTTCATCTCATCCCCCTTCGAATATGTGCGGTTCGTGGAATTGAAGGACAGCATGCGGAGGATGCCATCCATGACTATGGTTTCCTGCCCATTATTGGGGATGAATCCGCTGATCGCAGGCGTGGCTTCGGTATGAACGGTTATCTCGAAATCCTTGGAGAGGGTCTGGCAGGAGAGGTTCTTCAGGGCAAGGTACTCTGCGGCATCTCCGGAAGGGAGGCTGGAGGAGGCGCTGGCGTTCTGGCTCGTCTGACCCAGGTGGAGCGCTTGCATGATTTGCGGGTTCAGGTAGACTATCACTGCCGCAAGGACTACCAGGACAGCCACGATCAGGACGATGAGGTCCAGGAACAGTTCCATGGACAAAGAAGGGAACGAAACGTTATAATTGCGTTTGTGAGGTATTCTTGGTATGGCGCTAAAGGATGACAAGCGGTTCATGAAGCTCGCAGTTTCCCTTGCCAGGAGGGCTGACCCATACCCTAATCCTCGCGTCGGCGCTGTACTGGTGAAAGATGGGATGATAATCGGGAGCGGATACCATAGAGCTCCGGGAATGCCGCATGCGGAAATAGTTGCTATCCGCGATGCGAAAGCGAAGATAAAAAAACAAGGCGAATCGTCCGCCATCTCGGGTTCGACGTTATATGTTTCATTGGAACCCTGCTCACACACCGCTAAACGAACTCCACCGTGCGTCCCGGTGATCATTGAAAACAAAATCGCCCGCGTCGTTTTCGCGATGAAGGACCCGAACCCGCTTGTGGATAGCGGGAAGATATTGGAGGCGAACGGGATTGCGGTCACGAGGCACGTCTTGGAAAATGAGGCGAGAAAAATAAACAAAAGATATATCGCGAACATCTCCAAACCCCTATTTGTCACCATAAAGATGGCGATGAGCGCGGATGGAAAGACAGCGACGAGGACCGGGGATTCGGGATGGATAAGCAATGAGGAATCTCGCGCACTGGTGCACAAGATGCGCGCTGAATCAGACGCTGTCATGGTCGGTGCCGGAACGGTAGCGCATGACAATCCGTTCCTCACATCTCACGGAAAAGGAAAGGACCCGTACCGGATAATCGTCGACAGCGACCTTCATATCCCGCTAAATTCCAACGTCGTGAAACAAAATAGAAAAGACAAAAAAACCATCATCGCAACAAGCGGACTCGCCCCGAAAAACAAAATAAAGGCTCTCGGGCGGATTGGAGTGCAGGTTTTTGTTCTGGGGGAGCATGAAGTCGATTTGAATACGCTTGTGGATGGATTGTCCGCGATGGGAATCAAAAAAATCATGATAGAAGGCGGGAACGAACTGAACGCGAAAGCCATCGAAGCCGGGATTGTTGATCGCTTGATTCTGTTCGTAGCTCCGAAGCTGATCGGCGGGAGAGATGCGAAACCGGTTATCGGGGGGATCGGGATCGAGAAGATGAGCCAGGCGATTCCCTTATCTAGGCCGAAAATGAAACGGATTGGGGAGGATCTGCTTCTGGAATATTGGATAAAGTAAAAGAAAGATGAAAAATTTTGGCTCATTTCCGCCCTATCGGTTTTTGCAGGTTTGGATGCGCCAGCGTTCCCATCTTCTTCGAGGCCCCTATGAACTTTTTCGGCAGAGGCAGACCATGCTCCGTGATGATGATCTCTGCGCATTTTTCCCTGAACGATTTTGGGATATCTGGCAATGAAAAGAGCAGGGCAAGCAGCTTCGCGTCCGCCTTGAGCGCTCTTGGAAGCTCGTCCTGGACGCAAACGAGAGCCTTCTGGAATGCGCCGTCCTTGACAACCTGCCCAGGTTGCCAAGGGGATTTCATATCGAGCCCGTACATTATCTCTCCGTTGAAATGGCCCAACAGGATGTCTAGCAGCATCTGCTTCGATTTTCCTGAGATTTCAGCATCCTCGAATCCAGCCAGATAGACCAGAAGGTCTATCATGGTCGGTGAGACGATATTCACGTTTTCACGAACTAAACAGTGCCTCTTGAAGTCCACATGCCCGGATTCCCCAAGCGCTTTATCCCATATCGCCCTAAGGACCTGGCTGGCTGAATCCTTGCGCACATCCATCGAATTGTCAATGCATCTTGCGTATTGCGCAAGGTACTCCAGATATACATCCACGTCTGTTTTTCCAACTTCCATACCTATTACCTCCAATCTATCATGATTTTTCCATCAGCATCGCCCAGGATTTCTCGAGCGTATCATCCGAAGAAATCAGGCGCACCGAAGCGCCGGACAGGCTCATCATCTGCTCTCTGCTGAAGTATGGCGATTCGACTGGAGCGGGGGACTCGGGATTCGATTCCAGGTGCGCGAGAAGCCATCTGCGGTATTCAGCAAAACTTTTGACGAAGAAATCCACTATCGCTATCGCTCCGCCAGGCTCGACGATACCCTCCATGAATGCTGCGCAATCCGCCTTGTCGAAGATGTTCAGGTGGTGGATGGTGTAGGCGTTCAGGATGATGTGGAACTTATCCTGAGGATCGAAATCATGGAAATCGCTGATTATCGGGACGGCTTGCGAGATGATTTGCTTGTAGAGCGAACCGTCAGCAGCAGCGAAATCAAGACCATATTCCCGCACCATCTCCCCTGGGAATTCGAAATCGCCCGAAATCGTCATATTCACGACATCTGGAACAACATCGAGCAGATGGATTCTCGCCCTATCAAGGAGCCCGAAACGCTCTAGCGCGCGGATGGCGAACAATGTTGTGATTGCGCCGCCGGAGGGGCCGAAATCGAGGAGACGGATTTCGGGTAGGGATTTGAACCGCTCGAGATTGGTTCCGATGTAGCCCTCGAGCATTTGGGAAAGCTTGTTGTTGCCTTCAGAGACCCACCTGTCTTCGATGAATTTCTCCTCCAGGTATCTGCGGACGCCTACGGGGTTGAATCGCCGTATCGCTCCCTTCGAGCACTGCCGGGTATCGAGCAGGTGGTGGAGAAAAAACTCCTCCGGACGAAGGTTCGCATCGGGCTGATACAGGGTCGCGTGTTGTGAATGCGGATTCGTCCCATCCTGGAATGCCCGGCCATCGATAAGCGGAAGGAACCGGCTTGGCATATCGGAAGGGATTCTGCCGGATTTCTCGACTAGCTGGGGCATTGGTTTTTGCATCGTCAAACACCTGCGGACGTATCGAGCGGCGCTACGTTTTCCCGGCTGACGATAATCACAGAACTATAGGTCTTCATCCTGGTGTCTTCCAGATAGACCCCGCGGTCGATGAATGGATCGTCGCATTTGTATGCGCGAAGGTAGGCGCTAACAAAGCCGTGCCATCCGGTTGAACCATCCTCGAACTCATCAGAACCAAGCATCCGGGCGAATCTTGCTTCAGAAATGCCCGTGGTTGATGAGCGGAAGCGCAGTGGATAACCATCGGAATCGGGGAGCGCCCATCCCATGGGCCTCGCGATGTCAACGACCTTGATATCAGTCGCCGGGTTAAAGCCCGAGGTCACTGAAATCACATCCGTGTTCTCATCGATTTGCGCGAGCGCGAGTTTCTGCATGGGGATGACGCCCATCCCGATTGCCCCTCTCAGGCCGACCGTGCTCCCGTTCGCGAGCTTCGCTGGGACATCCGGAATTTCAAGGATGTGCGTCTCGGTCCGTCTCTTCCCATTTTTGTCGAAATATTTTTCGACATAGGCGAGTCTATCCCCCGTCGGGAGATCTGTATTCTCAAAGCCTCTTGGATAGAAAGCGTACTCGCTGGATCGGACCCGACCGGAAGTGAATCTTGCCCGGAAAATCCTTGATTGGCATGCCTCGCTGATATCCCGCAAGGTCATGATGCCTTCGTTCGCTGGGGTAAAAAGGCCGCTGGAATGAAGGGAGAACATCTGCTTCTGGTTGAATTCATCCCCCGGCACCCGGGCTGTCCTTCCATCCGGCAGTTGATATTGTCTGGTTCGGGTTTCTATCATAAGAACATCACCATCTTTATGTTCAAACTAACACAATCAGGATATTAATACCTTATTTTCAAAATATTTGCAAATTAGAATAATTTTATATAATTAATCCCTAAAAAGATGAAATATGTCTGAAAAGCCTATTCTGCCCAAGCTGGACCTCAAGGACCGCAAGATTCTCCTAGAGCTCGACATGGACGCGAGGATTCCTGTAAAACAGCTCGCCAAGAAGGTCGGGGTGTCGAGGCAGGTCGCCCAGTACCGCATCGAACGGATGAAGAAGGACGGGATAATATCGAACTCGCTCACTATTTTCGATTCTGCCCTCGTCGGGAAAAGATGGTTCCGGATTGTCCTCCAGCTGAGAAAGATAACGGCTGGAGAGAAGCAGGAGTTCATCGAATTTTTCAAGGCGCACCCGAATGTCCTTTGGCTCGGCGAAGTCGGGGGGAATTGGGATTTCGTCATTAATTTCGTGTGCGAGGACCAGTTCGGCTTCGACCAGCTTTTCAGCAAGATATTGGAGAGGTGGGGCAAATCCATCCAGCGCTATGAAATCCTGGTTTATATCAATGTCAGGGACCAGCAGAGGAGCTATATCGTATCGGAAGAAGAGAAACAGCAAACGCAGCAAGAATTCCTTTTCCACGAGATGAAAAACAATTCCGGCATCTCGCTCGATGCGCTCGATAAACAGATAATCCGAAAAATCTCGAAAAATGCGGACCTGTCGTATTCAGAGATCGCATCCTCGCTCGATATCAGCTACAAGACCGTGCAGAACAGGATGGATATTATGAGGAAGAACGGCCTCATACTTGGATACCGCACGCTCGTGAACCCGGGAAAACTCGGATACGAATCGTACATGGTTTTTCTCGGAACGAATGCGTACGACGCGAAACTCGAGAGCGCGCTCGACGAATTTCTCAAACATCAGAACGTCACTTTCGTGGTGCGCCAGCTCGGGAGATGGAGGATAGGCCTGGAAACGGAATTCAGGAACAGGAATGAGTTCCAGGCATTCCTGGTGGAGCTGAGGACGAGATTCGCGGATATCATATCCGAGTACGAGACCTTCCCGATATTCTTCGACCACACAGTGGATTATTTCCCCAGGGGCGCGCTCGGGGATGATGTGATAATGAAAGAAAGGAAAACGAGTAAAGAATTTTGAAAAATAAATAAAAGAAGATGTTCAGCCGCCCGAGCTGATGTTCTGGTAGATGGCGGATGTCAGCAGGCCGTGCGAGCGGAAGA
This sequence comes from uncultured Microcaldota archaeon, assembly GCA_903835325.1. Taxonomy (GTDB): domain Archaea; phylum Micrarchaeota; class Micrarchaeia; order Anstonellales; family Bilamarchaeaceae; genus Bilamarchaeum. The sequence goes on from CAILMU010000082.1 coordinate 15,519, forward strand.
CGAACCAACCATCCGACGCTATCGTGCTGTTTATCGACTTCCACGCTCCCTCGAAGCCGTTGTACACCGAGGCTTCCGGAGAATAGAGCACGGTCGGGATGGCGCTGATGTTGTATTTCTTCACCAGTGCCTTTGCATCAGCTGACGAGATGTCGTAGGCTGTCGTGTTCGCGACATATACCCCGCCGGAACCAGTCAGGTAATCAGATAGTTGCGAGATGTTCAGGCAGTTCGTGCAGCTGTTGTTGACCAGATAGACAGCTTTCACGAGACCCTTGACGCTTCCGTTGTCCAGGAGGTCCTCGTAGGGGGGCGAGACATTCTGCAATATGAACCATCCGCCTTCAATCCGGCCCAGCTGCGCAACACGCTGGGTGAAGAACGGGTACACGGCGATGTCATCGCTCAGGAAAAGCGCCGGGAGCTTCGTTATATTGTGCTCTGACATGAGCTGCTTGGCCTGCGCATCGTCCGGTTGCAGGACGGTCTTGTTCTTGAAATATATGTTCCCTGCGCTCTCGAGCGAAGAGAAATATATTGACCCATCGACGCATCCCGGGCAGCCGGTCGCGTTTATCGCTATCCCGTCAACGAGCCCGACTATCGTCTTGCTCTCGACCAGATAATATGGCGGAACGACGGTGCGGTAGACATACTTGCCGTCTGGTTCTTTGGTGCCTGCGCCTTGGAGCCAGACGGTGTCGAACGAAGCGTTCAGTTTGGCGCTCGGAGTCAATATGGCGCTCGGAAGCGTTGTAATATTGTATTTGGCGATAAGTGCGATGCCTTCGGGGGAACCCGGCGCGAGCGACGTCACTGCGCCGAGGGTGGTATTGAACTGGGGCAGAGCCTGGCCGAGCACGACTGGGTCCAGCCCGCTGGAGTTGCACATGGGGCAGTCCGGAGCGCTGATGGTGGTGATGTCCACCTTAGACAGCGGGACCACCGGGGGCGGCTGGGTCTGGTTGGCGGTCTGGTTCACTGGCGGTATTATCGTATGGTTCGTCGCGTTCTGCAATGGATTTGTCGGCGGCGCTGATTGCGGCGCCATGAACGCGTAATACAATACGGCTCCTATCGCTATACCGAGGACAGCCCAGAGGGCTATATCTAGCAATGATTTATCCATAGAATCACGACTCCAAGGACATACTGAGGTAAAGAATATTTATAAATCCATTATCACAATTATAATCCACTGGAGAATGCCTATTTTTACTCTTGTGATTCTATGGCAACCGAAGAAGAACTGCGCGCGAAGATCGAGGAGCTCGAGAAGCGCAAAGCCGAGCTGATAGAGCGCATCAAGGTGCTCAACCGACGTATACGGTACAAGAAGTACGAGCAGAAAGCTCTTCAGCCATTCCTTGAGCAGACGAAGGATGTCCGCACAGGGCAGTTCCACAAGCAGAAGAAGGCCATAGAGTTCAAGATAGCGACGAGTGCATACACTCCGAAGATGGAGCGCGACCTGATAAAGGAGCTCCGTAAAGTCGAGGAGGAGCTCGGCAAGGTGCGCGAGGTCGAACGGGCCAGGCGCAAGGCGATGTATGTCGAGAAGGACATCGCCGACGGCGAAGCCGAGATAGTCGGCATCGAGACCGAGCTCAAGGTCATCCGCGAGGACCTCAAGAAATTCTATGACGAGATGAAGACGTTCCGCAATGCTGCGAGGAAACAGGCCCAGGCAGAAGCCAGGGCTGAAGAGGACCTTGTCGCATTAGGGGATCTGGCTCTCATAGAGAAAGAGTAGAGCGTTTAGGGTCTTTTTTATTCTATTTTCCCATTCCGCCTAATCCGATTCCTGTCCCATATCCCGTATCAGGGCGATTGCATCCGCGACTATTTTGGGGTGGTCGGTGCACATCTGGGGGAGTTTATCCAGGTCGAACCATTTTGCTTCGGCAGCGTCAGAGCCGGCGCGCACATTACCGCCGACCCTTTTGATGAGGTATGCTATCGCAATCATGAGACGGGGGTCGCGCTTCGGGTCCGAGTAGATTCCGATGATTTTGACCGGCTCGACTTTGAGCCCGATTTCTTCTTCCATCTCGCGGACCAGGCACTGCTCGGCGGTCTCACCGTCTTCTATCCTTCCTCCAGGGGTGGCCCACTCGCCTTTGAATGGCGCGTGGCCGCGTTTCACAAGAAGCACCTTGCC
>CAILMU010000083.1 GCA_903835325.1 uncultured Microcaldota archaeon
ACATGTATTTGCTACAAAACCTTTTTAAACATTCCTTTCTATTGTTTGCCACCATCTAATGCCTCTCACCTCGATGGCTATCGCCACTCTTTATTTGCTACTCTAACTCCCACCCGATTCTATTCTCTTACATATATAGTATATGAATATAACTAAAAGGCTTTCGCGCATGTGAAAACGTCATCGTGGCAGGCGGCACTGCCGAGGGTTTATATATCATCCGTTCTATTATTAGCTCAATTAGCGAGGGAAACCATGCCAGAAACCGGATCTAAGATGTATGTCTATGGGTGCCTAGCCATCGGGCTTTTCGGCATCGTCATGGCATTCGTGCTACAGAGCGTGTTCGCATTGATCGGCGGCATGTTCGCGGGCTTTGGATGCCTTTTCGGATTCCTCTTCTGGAAATACGGATATATCCTCATCCCGCTCATCACGCAACGGACGAACATCATAATGATGAGCGAGGAAGGCTACGAGATACCCCCAAGCCAGGACGTCATCGTCAAGGCCGCCAACGGCGTGTTCTACGCATCCTGCTTCATGGGCATCAAGATATTCGAATCGGCTACCGAGAAGACGGCAGAAGAGAACATCTCGTACGGCGCGTTCTTCGAGAGGGCGATATCGAACCTCAAATACGTCACCAAGATATCCTATCTGCTCTACGTAGAGGATATCGCCGAGAAAAGGAAGACTATCGAGACGAAACGCGCCGAAGCGCAGCTGCGCCTCGCCCGCGAGCGCGACAAGGGGCAGCCCGATGTCCTGAAGATAGACAAATTCGAGAGGGAAGCGGCAGTCTGGGACAACCAGCTCACGCGCCTGATAAAAGGCGTCAAACCTATGGGCGTCGTCGCATTCGCCATGACGACCGCCGCCGATGTCAGCAAGGAAGCCGCGGTCGCAAGAGCCAAAGCCCAGGCGAGCGAGATAAAGACCGTGCTCGCCAACTCGCTTAACGTGGAGGTGGTTTCGCTCACGGCCGACGAGATGCTGAAATGCTTCGAATGGGAGAGATTCTATCCCGCTACAGTCCAAGAGCTTGAAGAGAGTGTGAGTTGAGTATGCCTCTGGGAGGAAAGCTTCGGCTGACCAAGCTGATTAACAAGGATGTCTCAAGAAGGAACATCCTTGTCTACCCGCCGGAGCCTCCGATGTCGGTCCTCTTCGGGGACCCGACCGATTCCATCTACGTGGGCCGGACCAAGATCTTCAACGTGCCTTTCTATTGGACGTACCAGAATGTCGCGAACCCGCATATCGCCGTGGTCGGCATCTCAGGGTCCGGAAAAAGCTACTTCATCAAGACCTTCCTCCTGCGCGCCTCGTTCGTCTGGAACACGAACGCCCTCATCATCGACTGGGCCGGGGAATACAAGGACTGGGTGCGCCAGACCGGCGGCAAGATAATAGCCCTCGGCAAAGGCTCGTACCTCAACCTGCTCGACCTCGGAGGCATGAAGCCTTACGACCGCATCAAGCAGATAATGCGGACCCTCGAGCTCCTCACCGATATCGCGAACTATCCGGAGCAGAAGAGGCTCACAGAGCAGTCGATAGAGAAAGCATACCTGGAGAACAAATACAGGATGGATGTGACGGAGCAGAAGGACGAACTGGGGAAGCCGCTCTCCGCCCCGACACTGAAGGATGTGGTGCGTGTCCTGACCGAGCTCTCGCAGATAGGCTCCTATGAATTCCCGGCTGAATTGGAGAACGCCATATACCGCCTGAAGCAGTTCACGAAACCAGGAGAGGATTTCTTCGCCCAGCAGAGCACTGTGAAACTCGAGGAGATTGTCAACTCCGGCCTGGTGGACCTGGATCTCTCCGGCCTTCCGGACGAGCCTTCGCGCGCTCTTGCTGCGCTCACGCTGTTGCAGTTCATCAAGGAGAAGATGAGATCAGAGGTCCTGGGGGCAGTGAAAGGCCTGCGCCTCCTGGTAGTGCTGGACGAAGCATGGAAGATAGGCAAAGACGAGAACAGCGACGCAGTCATGATAGTCCGAGAGGGGCGCAAGTACAATTTCGGGATGATCGTCGCTTCGCAGAACCCGACGGATATCAGCGAGGCCATATTCAGCAACGTCGGGACGACGTTCATACTGAAGGTGAAGTTCGAGAAATTCCTCGATTACCTGCAGGGGTCGCTAAATTTCAGCAACTACATGCGGGAGGAGATAAGCCGGCTCGGGGTTGGCCAGTGCGCAGTGAACCTGGCGCTGACCCTGCAGACGCCCTACCCGTCCACGTTTTTATTGGAGAAGATAGAAGGCGAGGAGCCTAGCAAGGAATTTTTCCTCGACCTCACAGATGTCCTCACGGAAAAGCAGAGGAGGGATGTTGCAGTGTCAAGAAGCGTTTCGTTTTTGAAAGAGGATTTCAGGAGG
>CAILMU010000084.1 GCA_903835325.1 uncultured Microcaldota archaeon
GATATCCACCCTCACCTTCCCATTCCCGGATCTTTCTATAGCATGAGCGGTCTCATGGTCGATGAAGCGCTCCCAATCCCCTGCCAGAACCATGGTGTTATGCTCCAAAATATAGAATGCGTTGAACCTGCTCGCCATCGGTCCATAAACCCTTTTTATATCAGGATCGGAATTTGCGATCAGCGTCTCCATCGGCACGCCCGAGAGCCTTATCTGGGTCCCCTGTATCTTGCCATCAGTGTAATCGACATCCAGGACACTCGTTATCCACGGGTCGTACTTGGAGAAATGGTTCGCAATCCTTCTTGCGCCATCATCCTGATTCGCCAGCACGGATACGGCGGGGGGCAAGGCAATCGAAGCGACCTTCGGCGCATCCCTGTTCCCAGAGCCGCATGACAATGTCCCTGCATTCCCTGATAGCGCCGCAGCGATTACCACGGCAGAAAGAGTCTTCCTGTTCATGTTAATCATTTATCTGACACTATGATTATAAAGAGCTGAGGTCCGAACGCATCCCAATCTAGAACCTGCCATTGTTCATATCGATGTCCAGGCGCTGCGGCGACCTGTCCGGTTCGCCGAATGCCTTCAAGTCCTCGTATGCCTTCACCATGGCCACATCGCCCTTTATCACAAGGTGCGGAGTCTTCCATTCATACTTCCTTCCCTTGTATTCGAAGCTTTCAGCGAATTCAATCGAGCGTTTCGCTTCCGCAGGAGTCATGCCATCCTTGACCATCTCGCGGGCGAGCAGATATTTGACCACCGGCTTCCCGAACATCATATCCCCGTAGTCCCTCATCAGGCTGAACATGTCCAATTCCAAATCGCTGAGGTCATAGAGCTGGACGCAATCCTCTCCAAGATGCACCGCCATCAGCGATTCGAACATCTGGGCAAAGACCTCCTGTTCGGAAGTGGCATAAGAAAACAGCTCCTCCATCTTTCTCTTGTTGTCCTCCAGGCCCGGGATGTCTTTCCTGATGCCGCCTTTTTTCAATTCGATGGAGAGCACCGCAGACGCCTCCCTGTTGAACTGCGCGATCTGGGAATATGAGCCGCTCAATCTTGGGATATCAGCCAAACCTTTCTTCAGATCTGCCATCTTGGCATCCGTCGCTTCGAAATACGAGGGGCATATCGTCCTGCGGTGGCTTTTCACGGGGTCGGTCGCCATGAACCGGTCCACTGTTTCGTAATACAGCGTCTCCACCTTGTATGCGCTTTCCATATCATCGGAAAACGATTTTTTCAATTCCTCCAGTCGGGATTCCAGGCCGGCAAAAACCGATGCGTCAACCTGCTGCGGGTGCCCCCTGATTACCGTATCGATGGCAGCGAGGCTCAGCCTCTCATCCTCGAATGGCGCGAGGATGCCCGCTGCGCGGCTAAGGTCGAGATTCGTCTGGCGGATCTTCGGAATCGCTCCGTCCGCGAACGCTTTCTTGGACCTCAATGCGACGACCTCGCGGATAGACGCATCAGTCGGGCCGTAATATCCGTAAACCTGCATGCCGACCCTTTCCCCGTCTGTCGAGATGCTGTGCCCTATCTCATGGTCTATCCTTCCTTCCCAAGGCTCCTGCATCAGGATGGTGAATGTGTTCGGGTCGAAAACGCTCTCCATCTCAAATGCGAGGGACGCGTAATGCCCCAGTTTCTCTTTCTCCTTGCCCTTGATGGCTTCGAAGATAGGCACATCGCAGACAGCGAACATGACCCCTGTCTTTCTGCGGTCCGTGTAATCCAGGTCGAAGATGCGTTCGACCCACGGTTCGTATTTGGACAGCGATTTCAGGAGTTTGTCCGCAAGCTCCTTGTTTTTCTCTTTTATATCCAATTGCTTCAGTTCCCTGGATATCTCCTTGGGAGCGGTCAGGGTCTGGTCGGCGCATCTGTACCGTTCAGAAGTCGCGAGATGGCATATCGCCCCTCCGGCGATAGTGGAGGCGGCTGCCACGGCAAGCAGTCTTTTTCTATTCATGTTATTCGTTTATCTGACACTATGATTAAAAAGAGTGATGGGGCCCTTCCCCAGGGCCCGAGATCTCCGCTCTCTCCTCAGACAGTATCCTTTATCCCCTTCCAGAACAGGTACCTGCTCGGATACGAATAAATCTGGGATGCTGTGAATATCAGCACGTTGAGCACCATCCTGACGGCATATGCCAGCAGTATCACAACGAATCCCAAGACAGGGCCGCTCAGCACACTCAAGGCCAGCTGCACCACAGTCAGTATCAGTCCGACAATGAAGCTCACGATGAACAGCGGTATCATCACAATCGCCAGCCCGATCACGAAAAGCACGTCGAACAATATCGTCTCGACCGGTTTCCTGCAAGCGAGCATGACGCTTCGCTTCAGCGCATCCACGACTTCTCTATCCGCAATCAGCATCTCGAATGTCCAGAACTGGGTGAAATACAGATAGAGCACGAATGCGATGACGCCGTACACAAACAGAAGCATATAGGATAACAGCAACCCTCCGAGGCCGAGCAAGGCCGATGACCCGCTACCGCCGCTTGACCCCATCGACATCAGCGAGCCTCCGAATCCGACCACGATTATCAGGAGAGCCGGAATGCAAAGCACAGCGACAAGCGCCAGATTCACAATCACGTAGCGGAATATCTTCCCGCTTATCGCTTTCGCGCTCTCGATTATGCTGAATCCTGTCTTGCCTGCCATTTCGGAATCAGTCAATAGAATGGATGTGAGCTGCACCGAGTTCTGGGCCCATGAAATCACAAAGACCGCAATCAAGAGCAGAATGACCATGATGACAAGAAGCGGAATGCAAGCCATGACTGAGCTGAATCCGCTCACCAGCCCCAGGATAGTGAAGCCGCCGAGAATGCCGAGCAGACTGAC
>CAILMU010000085.1 GCA_903835325.1 uncultured Microcaldota archaeon
CGCTCGGCATCTGGTCGAGCGCGTTCGCTGCTTCAGCCGTCTTCGGGCCCCTGATAGGCGGGCCCCTTATCGACACCTTCGGCTGGCGCTCGGTTTTCCTGGTCAACCTCCCGGTCGGCGTCATCGGCCTGGCTATGGCGACGATATTCGTCAAGGAATCCGTTTCCGAGAAGAAGACGACGAAATTCGACATCTGGGGAGCCATCACCCTGGGGATAGCGCTTTCTTCCCTTGTGCTGGTCCTGGACCAGGGATTGAGCTGGGGATGGCTGTCCTTGCCATCCATCGCATGCTATGCGTCCATGCTGATATTCGGGTACATGTTCTATCTCATAGACAAGGACCACCCTGAACCCATTGTGGATTTCAAGTTCTTCAGGATAGAAGCGTTCAACAGCGCGCTCATCAACAACTTCACGGTCTTCATGGGCATGACAGGAGGAATATTCCTGATACCGGTCTTCGTCCAGACGTTCCTCGGCTATGATGCCACCCAGACCGGGATGCTTTTCATACCGATGGCCGCTGCCATGGTGGCCGCCTCACCGATAGGGGCTTCCCTTGTCGGGAAGGTGAAGCCGAATGTCGTGATATTCGCGAGCACCCTTGTCGCAGGACTCGGGCTGCTGCTTTTCATCGGCTTGGACCCGCGCTCGGGCCCGATGGATGTCATCATCCCCGTATCCATCATGGCATTCGGCATGGGTTTCGGCATGTCGCAGAGGACGACCATAATAGCCTCAGCCGTTCCGGTCGAGGAGATAGGGATGGCATCATCCGTGCTGGCGCTTGCCCGGAACATATCCGGAGCCTTCGGCATAGCGATATTCGCCACGATTTTGAACAACGCGACGGAAAGCTCCCTGATAGCGCTCTCCCACAACAGCGTCCTCCATTCCGCCAACCCGGCGGTAATCCAGCAGTTCGTCGGCCTCCTCATACTGAAAGCGAACATCCTCGCATATCATACGGTGTTCATCGATGCCAGCCTGATACTGATATTCTCGGCATTCCTCGCGTACTTCACGATAAACGTGGAGGAGAAGAAGAGCGGTGTCGAGATATTCGTGGAATAGAGCATGGACTGGAATATAATATTAGCGCCCGAATCCTTTGATATGGCAAAAAGCTCTGAGGAGAAGAAGCTTATCGGAGAGAGCGAATCGGATCCCGGAGATTCGCGCAGAGGCGGAGCATTGCGGGGATTGAAGGGGTGGAAGAAAACCCTCTATGGGACATCCATCCTGATAGCGCTTTTCGGGTCCTTGATATTGCTGGTTTTCACCTTCCTCATCTATGATGCGCTGGACAAGACGCAGGCGACCGTCATCACGAATATCGATAATATCCAGGGCGATATATCGTCGCTCGATAGCACCCTTGGGATCGCATCCGCGGAGATGGATACTGCGAACAAGACGATAGACGAGTTTGGGCGATCGCTCGTCCCGGTCGCTTCCGGGCTCATCTCCATAGGAGATTCCGTCTCAGCACTTGGAAGCGCGATATCGGCGATACCTGGGATAGGGTCCAGCATTTCCACAGGGGGCTTCCAGAGCGCCGGCGCATCGCTCAAGGATTCCGCGATGACGCTGGAGAACGCGACAGCGACGTTCGAGGAGCATAAAGGCAATATCGCCCAGCTCAAGGACAGCATCTCTGGGATAAGGCAGAGCGTATCTGACCAGGAGAGGTCACTTTCGGATACGAAGAAATCTATTTCCGATATCTTCGGGCTGATGAAGGTCGCGGACCTGCTGTTCTTCTTCGTGGTCGCCAGCATGTTCGTGATGCTCGTGATAAACTCTGCGGCTGGAATGATCTGAAAGGGGGATACGGGAGCTCGGGCATCGGTGCTGATCGCGGCATTAACCGAATATCGATACCTGCGCCCATCTGCTCTCTTTGGTGTAGCCTGCGGCGATTTTTTCTATCCTGATGCGGAAGGTCTCGTTCTCCGGGCTCCTCCAGTAGTGGGAGTCAGGCGGGCATCCTAGAAAATTGGAATCCGGGACTATAGAGGCGTTCTCCGAGTAACGGATGCTGAAGATGCCGCAAGGGGAAGAGGTGCCTGCGATCGAGATATCATCCAAAACAAGGACGAATTTCCCGTTCCCGAAAAAAATACCCGCAATAGTCTCGTTCGTTGGGGAAGGATTCGCGTTCGAGCTGTTTGAAGGAAGATTGTTTTCGGAGATGTTGGTCGTCGAAGTGATGTTTCCCGAAGCTAGCGGAATCGAGGAGGAATTGGCTGGAGTGGATTGATTCCCGGTTATTGATTGATTCGTTGTATGGGATTGGTTCGCGAAGATGGATTGGTTTTGGGAAAGATCGGATATCGTAATGTTGACGGGGGCTTTCTGTTGCATGCACCCTGAAACCAGGAGCATCGTGAAAAGCGCTAAAACCCATAATGGGACAGGAATCCGCATGGAAATGATTCCGGTACAAAAATATATGAAGATTGCAGGTGAAGAGGAACGATGATGCCATCAGGAGAGAAACGTCCGGAGGGTCTTCATATGTATCTCAAGGTCCATGAGAGCGTCCAGGGCACTGTCGTCGCCGCATGCGATGCGGAGCTGATAGGGAAGGTGTTCGAAGACAAGAAAGGCTACCTGGACCTTGACCGGTACCGCGGGTTCTATGTCGGAGAGAAGGCGGACGAAACGATGGTCAAGACAGCCCTGAAAGCGTTCGGCTCGGCCAACCTTGTCGGGAAGAGGGCGGTCAAAACAGCGATGGATCTCGGCCTCGCCGGGCGCGACGACGTCATGTATATAAAAGGGATTCCATATATCCAGATTTATCGAGTTTAGAACCAGATTCTAGTGTAAAAAAAGGTGGGATGATGAAGTGCGTGACTATCATAGCGGACGATAAGGTCGGATTGCTGGCTGATATGTCTTACATACTCAGCAAGGCCAGGATAAACATCGAATCCATCAATGTGGATGTCATCGCCGGCAAAGCGATAATCTCCACATGCTTATCTGATGCGGACAAGGGCAAGGTCGTACTGGCCCAAGCCGGATACAATGTCGAAGAGATGAACGCCGTCGTGATAAAACTGCCTGATGAGCCGGGGCAGCTGAACAAGATAACTACGATGCTCTCCAAAGAAGGGATAGGCATCCAGAATGTGCACACCCTCTCGAAGGACACCAGTTCGACCGTGCTTTCCATCATAGTGGACAAGCCGAAGCGGGCTTCTACGCTATTGAAAGAGTTCCTGATAACGAAGGAATCGTCGTACTGATATTTCCGTGGCATCGGGATTTCAGGGGAACCGGATGGCTAGCCCATTCATTCCCCGATCTCCAATTCGATGCTTTTCTCTTTCTTATCCGCTTTCGCTTTCTTTTTCCTCTCGAGTTCCTCGAATTTGCCTTCCTTCGCAAGAGCGAGCGCGGCTTCGACCTCCTGGTAATGGCTGTAGATGAAATCGCCTTTCTCCTTGAAGATCTTCTCCTCCGATTCGAGCTCTTTTTTGCGCTCCAGTTGCTTCTCGATTCGCTTCAAAATCTTTTCCCGCTGCGGGTTCGGTTTCTCGTACGATGAGTAGTATTCGTCCGCCGCTTCGGATAATGTTTGGGTTTCGCGGGAATCGAGCGCGCCGTACATTGAAAATTTAGCGAGCGAGAAATCGTTTATTTTCGAGACGCCAGTACTGGTTTTTTTATCGAAAAAGAGCGTTGGTTTTGCATCCGCGACGATGGATTTTATCTCCTTTTCGAGTTTTGCGGTTTGCTGGGTTGAGAGTTTGTTTCCTGGGGTTTTCTCGTCTATCCCGGCGCGCTTCAGCGCTTCCAAGCAATACTCTTTCCCGAGCGGAAGCTTCATGAGCAGGACGATGACGTATTTCTCGCTCTGCACGAGCTCTTTGATGGTGTCGAACTCCGCGACTGATGGTTTCGGAGGCTTGTATTCCTCCC
>CAILMU010000086.1 GCA_903835325.1 uncultured Microcaldota archaeon
GCGATTTCGCCCAGTCCTTCTTGGGGTTCGAGATGATCTTGATCCGCATGGAAGCGGATTTCCTGCAAAAGGTTTATACTGGGTTGGAAAAAAAAGAGCGCGGGGCGATCAGGGCTTGTATCGAAGAGGGGTTACGAGATTCTGGCCTGGCATGCGCTGCTGGCTCTTCGCTTTCTTGACATATTTCTGGAAATCGCCGTCATGTATCTGCGAGAGATCCGACCTGAGAAGGATTGTTATCGACTGCTTGCTGGCGTTTGCGAGTACGCTGTCGCGCGTGAATGTGATGTCATAGGCGACCCGGTATTCGCCGAGATTGTATCTATGCTGCACGGATTGCACGGTTTCGGGTTTGCCATCATCAAGTTCCGCATTATAGCCGCCGGCCTTCTTGACAGCCTCGAGGGCCTTGCGCTTCCAACCGCCTTCCTTGGCCAGGACGGTGACGCGCATCATCGAGCCATTTACGGTGGCGGTTCCGTTGTATTCGACAAACGATGGGGGTTCCTCATCATAAAATGCCATAATAGTATATTATGCAACACACTATTTATAAGTGTTTCGAAATGGATAATAATGCATAATATGGATGGATAGGAGAAGACCGGGAAAAAGAGAACAAGAAAAGAAAAATAAGGGAGGATTAGAGGCCGGGCCTCTAACCATTCTGAAAGCTCTAACCGAGGACTTCCAAGTCGGAGGTGTATCCGGACATGCTCGAGGATTCCTCCTCGGTGCTGGACACTCCGCCGGCTATCGATGCGCCCTTCACGCCCGTGACGATGGCAACGATCTCCAGTTTGCCCTCGTAGTTCTGCATGATGCGCGCACCCCATTTGACATTCGCTTCGGCATCCATCTTTTCGGTGATCATCTCACCGGCTTTGATAGCGTCGCCCAAGGTCAGGTCCGACCCACCAGTGATGTGGATAAGAGCGCCCTTTGCGCCTTCGAAGTCGACATCCAGGAGCCTGTTCTTTATGACACCCTCGGATGCTGCCCTCACCTTGTCGTTGCCCTTGCCTTCGCCGACCGCTATGAAACCGACTCCTCCGCCTTCCATGATGGAGCGGACATCTGCGAAGTCGATGTTTATCAACGATGGCTGGGTGATGGTCCATACAAGGCCGCTGATGGCTCTTGAGAGGATCTCATCGGCTACCGCGAACGCTTCTGCCATCGGCAGGTTCGGGACCAATTGGACCAACCTGTTGTTGTCCAGGATGATGACCGAGTCGCAGCTCTTCTTCAGGAGCTTGATTCCCTCGTCTGCTTTCTTCTTCCTGGCTCGCTCGAGAGCGAACGGGTAGGTCACCATCGCGACCACGATAGCTCCCTGCTCTTTGGCTATCTGTGCGACAATCGGGGCAGCACCGCCACCGGTACCACCGCCCATGCCCGCGCATACGAACACCAGGTGAGCGCCTTCGAGTTCGCGCTCTATGAGCGGCCTGTCGACTTCGGCTGATTTGGCACCCACATCCGGGTAACCACCGGCACCGAGGCCTTTTGTTACAGAGCGGCCTATCAGCACTTTCTTCGCCCGTTCATGGACGATGTTCAGGTGCTGCTTGTCCGTGTTGATCGCGACCAGTTCGGTCCCTTTCACGCCCGATTTAATGAGCCTGTTGATCGTGTTGTTTCCAGCCCCGCCGACACCGACGGTCACGATCTTGATGCTCTCTGAGCTGAGCGCCTCGCTTGAGCTCTCTTTGCTCGCGGGCGCTGCTTCCCCCATTACAGATCTTACAAGGTCTTCCATAGTTTTCACCTAAATTTCCTGATTTTTCCTTAATTTCCTCTTTTTTTACTTTTTTTGGTCGCCTTCCCTTTATTTCAGAAGAGAAACGCGTAGGGTGTTCGGGGTGAAGCTTTGTTTATATAGATTGGTTTTCTCGACGGAAGAATAAGGCCATAGATTGGATTTTACTGCGACAGGAAGGTTTTTTTCGAGGGAAAAGAATAAATACATTGAGTAAATACATTTATCGAAAAAATCAGACGATCGTGGAAGTTAGGTACTAGGATGGACGTAGTATTGTGTGTAAACTGGGATGGCTATGATGGATTTTGGGGATTTTGGACGGAAAACGGGGAGCGGGCCGTTGGGACGGATAACGAGGGATGGGCCATGGTGCGAGTGATAACGATAATGGACGACGTATATGTGGAGCTCAACCGGCTCAAGAAATCCAAGGATATGAGCTTCTCGGAGATCCTGCGGTTCCTGCTGAAAGAGAGGAGGGACGAGAGCAGGAACCTGATAAAGTTCGCAGGGAGCATCACGGAATTGGATGTGGACCGCGGCTCCATGGATAGGGTCAGGCGGAACCAGATGTGGAATCGGTGATTGGATGGAGAAGATATGCCTTGATTTCGAAGCTGCCCTGGATTTCTTGCGCGGCGAACCAAAAACGATAGAGAAGCTCGGGTTCTATTCCGACCGGGAAGAGATATGCATAACCAGCACTACATTGTTCAACCTTTTCGAGACAGTGACGAAGCGCGATGTGGTGAGCGCATTCGCGAACAGCATAACCGTCCTGCCGTTCGACCGCAGGGCGGCGCAGATTGCTGCGAGCATAAACAAGGAGCTCGAGGAGGAAGGCTATATGCGCGGCCAGAGCGAGAGCGTGCTGACGGCGGCTGTGTGCATAGCGAACGACGCGCTATTGTTCTCACGCTCGTCAGAGAAGTTCGATGGCATCAGGGGATTGAAGAAGGTCTGAAACGAAACCAGAACGTGCCGGGCTCATGCTATTTTTTATTCCTTAATCTTTATTCTATATATCATGGGATTGAAGGCGCTCGTGCTCTATGGCTATGGCATCAACTGCGAGAGGGAGAGCAAGTACGTCATAGAGAAAAGCGGCGGCAAAGCCGATATCGAGCATCTCAACAAGGTCCTTGCGAACCCGAAGATGCTCCAGGATTACAACATGCTCATGATACCAGGAGGATTTTCTTTCGGCGATGATCTTGGTTCGGGCAAGGTCTTCGGCAACAAGATGCGCTTCAACCTGAAAGACCAGCTCACTGATTTCGTTAATGGTGGGAAGCTCGTTCTCGGTATATGCAACGGGTTCCAGGTCCTGGTGAAGATGGGGCTTCTTCCGACACCGGATTTCAAGCAGCGCGTCACGCTGACATACAATGATTCCGGGCATTTCGAGGACAGATGGGTGATGCTGAAGGCGAACCAGAATTCCAGATGCATCTTCACCAAAGGCATGGACAGCCTCATGGTGCCGGTAAGGCACGGCGAGGGCAAGTTCATCCCTGCTGATGATAATGTCGTAAAAGAGATGGTCGAAGGGAACAACATAGTGTTCCAATATTGCGACGAGAGCGGGAAGATGGCAGGCTATCCGTACAACCCGAATGGTTCAGTCGCGAACATCGCCGGGATATGCGACCGGAGCGGGTTGATTTTCGGGATGATGCCGCACCCGGAAGCGTTCAACATCCCGCAGAACTGCCCGTACTGGATAAAAGGGACTGTGAAGGAAGCGATGGGCCTGCGGATTTTCAAGAACGCCGTGGATTATGCGAATTCGAAAGGATGGTAGAAAAGAATCGGGGGGAATCGATTAAAAGAAAAAACAAAAAAAGCGAAAAATAGTTCGCGCTATCAGTCCCGAACTTCGATTCTATTTTTTATTCTATTCAGGAGGATTTCGCTTTGCAGTAGGTCACTTTGGCCACGATCGTCGCGCCGACGAGCACGAGCAGCAGGGGCCAGGCTTTCGCCCATTCAAGTCCCTGTATGAGGCCGAAGTTTATCGGCAATGCCAGCAGACCGAGCGCTATCAGCAGGTAGCCCGGCAGATGCGCATGGTCCTCATGGCAATTATCCCCGCAGGAGCAGCTTTTTATCGCCGCAACGGATCGGGGTTTCGCTTTTTCTATGGGAGGTACTTTTTTCTTTCTCGAAACCATCTGATCACCTAGTTGAATGGAATTTGAACCGATAAATTTATATTTGTGGATGTGCGCCGCACGGGTTTTTCTGGAAAGAATGGTGAAAAGTATCGAACGGCCGCAGAAAAAAATTCCGGCGCTAGAATTTCGGGCCGAAAAGCAGGAACCCTAAGACCGGCACTATCAGCACCACGAGCGCGATGAAGAATATCGTGTGCCCAAGGTCCAGCAGGCTCTGGACTATGAACACGGTTACGGAATTGTGGTGGTCCATCCGGGAAACCAGCCTCTTGAAGAAGCCGAGCGCTATGATAAGCGGGAGGACTACTATCAGTATTATGAACAGGCTCGTTATCCCCGGCGTCTTGAGGAACGCGACGACCGTATCGACGTTGCCTAGCATCAGGTAGATGATCCCGAGCAAGCCGGAGAACAGCATCACGAAATCCACGACCCTGCCCGTCTCCGGGTACACCCCGCGCGTGTATTCCTCATCGATAAGTTTGACCGAGCGCGGCAGCTCCCAGATTATGAAGGAGATGATGAGCAATACCGCCGAGACATCGAACATGGACGGCGAGATGATGTTGAAGAAATCCGCGATGATGTTATAGGCCATGGACACCTTGTTGCTGAATAAAGGTTATTAATAGGGTGTGGCATCTGTCGAAAAGCGAAGTCGATACGGACGATAGACGGAATTTTTAAACATTAACGAAGGAATAGCTTTCAATGGAGAAAGTGAAGCGGGAGATAGCAGGCGAGATATCGCTCTCCGAGGATCCAGGCGCGACCATGAGGAAATGGCGCGAGA
>CAILMU010000087.1 GCA_903835325.1 uncultured Microcaldota archaeon
CCGGAAAGTCCGCCGGGCATCGGCTTTTAGCGCCTGCCGAAACTGCGCTTCGAAAACCGCCTAATACCACATCTATTTAAAACTCTTTATTAACATAAAGTGCAACATGACAGACAGTGCCAGCAGGATTGGAGGAAAGAAAAGGCTCACGGATTCCAACGTCCAGGATGACCTGATGGATAAGCTCAAGGCGTTCAAAGGCACCAGGATAAAGAATGAGGACCCGTTGATAGGCCAGATAATGGGATGCATGGTTCCCAGAAGCAACCCGCCGTCGTTCAAGATAATCTCGAAGATAGGCGAGGGCGGGGTGGGAAGCGTATATTCCGCGGTCGGCAAAGACGGGGAGAAAGTCGCTATCAAGTTCCTTTCAGACGAGGTCAGCGAGAACCCGGAGATAAACACCCGCTTCACAAGGGAAGCGACCGTGATGAACGAGCTGAACCACCCTAATGTGGTGAAGCTCATCAGTTTCGGCTCCTACGGACGCAAAAGATTCTTCGCCATGGAGCACCTGGAAGGCAGGGACTTCCTGAAAGATATCCTGGGCGAGGAAGCAATACCCGAGCAGACGGTGAACCACGTGCTGGTCCAGGCATGCGATGCGCTTGGGGCAGCCCACAGCAAAGGCATCATCCACCGCGACATCAAACCAGAGAACATATTCCTAATTAAAAACGGCGAGGACTGCAATTTCGTGAAGATACTGGATTTCGGCCTGGCGATAGGCGCGTACAAGCCGATAGGCAAGAGCAGGCTGACCTCCACGAACGTGACATTCGGCACCCCCGGATACATGTCCAAGGAGCACATGGAAAGCGCGAAGAACGTGGATGGAAGGACTGACATTTATTCCCTCGGGGTGGTCGGATACCTCGCCCTCTGCGGGGAATTCCCGTTCGGAGGCGAGACCCTTGCCCAGATATATGTGGAGATGGGGAAGGGCAAACCCGTCCCGCCGAGCGTTGCCGCGCCGGATCGGGGCATATCCAAAGAGATGGATGCCATCATCATGAAAGCCATCGAGCTGCAGGCAAACGACAGGTACCGGACCATGGAGGAATTCAAGCAGGCGCTCCTTGCCTGCAGGGCCAAGGACGCACCGGCAGCTCCGGCATCCAAGGATTCGCAGAAATCGGCGAAGACCCCGGAGGATGAATTCGATGCGAAACCGACGACCTTGTGGCAGCAGGGGATGCAACCGAAAAACGCGGCTGCGAAAAAGGAGAGCGCGGTGAAAGAGGCTCCGGTCGTGAAGGCCGGCGCTGAAAAAGCGGACGCGCCGCAGGAAGCGAAGGCGCATGAGGATAAGGACCATGAATCGAACAAGCCGATAATCCTCGCAGCGATAGCGATTGTCATCGCAACGGCAGCGGCAGGCATCTGGTATCATCTGAACCATAATGTCCAGGCGCCGGTACAGAACGACGATAATAGCCAGCCGGTACGATGAACATATCCTGTCCGGCCGGATTTTTCTTCTTTTCCTTTGTCATTGGTTGTGCTAGTGAGTGATAAATGGGTATATAAACTTTTTGTAACATAAAATATCACATGTCAGATTCCCCGCTGCCCAGCAAAAGGCAGAGAATTTTCCTCAACAACCCCATCGTCCGGACACCCTCGGGCACGAGACAGAGGCCCATGGACCCCGGCGAGTTCACAGGAAGAGGCATGGCCGAGGGGAGGAGCACCTATGAGAAGACCAAGATGGAGGTCATCTCCAGGATGGGGAACAGCGGGCCTTCGGACGACCCTTTGATCAACAAGCTCCTGAGCGAACAGTACAGGATAGACGCTATGCTCGGCAAAGGGGGCATGGGCGCGGTCTATCTGGCTGAAGATACCAGCACGGGTCTGCCTGTCGCAGTGAAAGTCGTCATCAAGGAGAACGAAAAGCTGATAGAGCGCTTCCAGAGAAGGGAAGCCCCAGCACTGGTTGAGTTATCCCGGGTTAAAAAAGGAGAAGAAAAAAAGGGAGAAGAGAAAAAGGGAGAAGAAGAGGATCGGGGAGAATCTCACATCGTCAGGGTGCTCGATTTCGGGATCCATGAGGAGAATAGCGGGGTGAAATACCCGTACCTCGTCATGGAATACCTAGACGGGCAGGATTTGCGCCAGATGCTCAAAGAGCAAGGCAGGCTCAAGGTGGATATGGTGAGGGACATCGGGGCGCAGATATGCTCTGCCCTGATAGTGGTGCATGAGAAGAAGATAATCCACAGGGACCTGAAGCCCGCGAACATTTTCCTGATAAGGCGCGATAAGACCCCCACATTCGTCAAGCTGCTCGATTTCGGCCTCGCGAAGTTCGAGGGCGCCGCGGATATCAAGGATTCTTTCCTGACAAGCGAGGGGCTGCCGATAATGGGCACCCCGCATTACCAGTCCCCTGAACAGGCATGGGGGACCCCGATGGACAGCTCATCGGATATTTTCTCTATCGGCATCGTGCTCTATGAGATGCTGACTGGAAAGCTTCCTTTCGAAGGGAACAGCTTACTGGAACTGTCGACTAACATCCAGAGATACCCCCCGACCAGCATGATCGATCTTTGCCCGGACATACCACGCGAACTGAATGAGCTCATTATCGACGGCGCCCTTTCCAAGACCGCTGGCGGGAGGCCCAGCGCCCGCGTGCTGATGAACGCGCTCATGAAAAGCGAATCGCTCAGGATGAGCATGGAGAGGACAATCGGGGAGGATTTCCAGGAGTTCTCGGCAAGGAGGCCGAGCGACCCTGTCAAAAGGAACAGCGGAAGGCCCGTTGCGGACCAGAACCGCATCGAGACCCAAGAAGAAGCCGCACAAATCGCAGCCCCGGAGAAGAGCGGGGGCGCGGCCAAAACAGTCGGAGTGATAGCGCTAGTCGGCGCTGTCGCAGCAGGGGCTGTCTACGGATATATCAACCGGGACAAGATTTCCGAATTCACAGGCATGGGAAGACCTGCCGCGAGCGCAATGGCATCCAATTCAGCGAATCCAGGAGCGAACGCTTCATCGCAGGCACCTGCCCAGGCGCGCATCCACAAGGTCACAGTCACCAGCGACCCCAAGGGCGCGATTGTCAAGCTCCAAGAGAAAGACGGCAAGATGAGGAGGCTTGGGCACACGCTCAATCCGCTGGATATAGAGCTCCCTCCGGGCAAGCAGACGATAATCCTGGTAAACATCGGATTCCCGGACAGGAAGGTGGAGATAACGCCGGACGTGGCAAGCGTCCAGGTCACGCTTTCCAATGGCCATGTCGAGACCGCGCATGAGACTCCGGATGCTCTAGGCCCGGAATGATGGGTATCTTCGGCATCTTCCTGAATCGGGCAAAAAATAACCCTTTTTAAAACTCTGATTGGATAGCAACGGCATGTGCAATCTTTATCTCGAAGGTACCCGAGCCATCGTGGATCTCGCCAAATGCCCTTATGAATTCGCTTCCCCCGAGTTCCTCAACATCCACCTGAAGGACCTCTCGACTACGGAATCCCCTATCAAGACCATCAGGTATGAAGAGGAGATTGTCGTCGAGCTGGATGAGACCAAGGCATTGGTCCTCACCGAATACGCCTCGTTCATCAAGCAGCTCGAGGCCCTGCTCCTCCGTGAAGACATCTACGGCCTGAAGCAGGACCCTGCATTCGACAAGCGCAGGAAGGTCATGAGAAGGTTCTATGAGTATGTCTTCCTGAACCCCCTGCTCGCCGCGCAGGAGATGCAGGACTACAACGAGCCTGAACCTGAGAAGAACATCTATATGAGAGGCTACCAGACCTTCAAGGGGTGGATAGCAGGCATACTCAAGAGATACATGGGGACCAAGCTCTACAACCTGGTCAAAGACACCGGGGACCTGAGAGCCGCCTTCCTGGAGCTGGTGGGATTGAGGACATTGTATTTCGTGGCGTCCTTGCTCCTCGATATACCCAAGAACGCGATCCCGATAGAAGGGCCGGAAGGGCGTTACTCGCTGCCCTACGGGGTGGAGGTCCAGATATACGAGGTCCCGGGGGCGGAAGCGTTCCTTTATGTCCAGACGAATTCCGGGATAGACAAGCTCAGCCCTGAACTGAACAAGCTCCTGCGCACCACTATCACGGAGCAGTTCAAGGAGACATTCACCAACGTCAATTGGGACATACTGATGAACCTTAAGACCAGGGAGTACCGCCAGTTCTTCATAGACCGGGCGATGCTCGACGGCATCCCGATAACGCCCCGGGAGGCGATGGCGATGGGAAGGGAATGCGCGTCGTGGGTGACCGGTCTTGGGGCGCCAATCGAGAACATGGCCCTCGACAAGGACAACATCACGGATATCTACGTCGATAGCGAGAACTCGCCCTTGTATATCGAGCACAGGAAATTCGGGCTCTGCCATACGCTGTTCAGATACAACCGGGATTTGCTCGACCGGGC
>CAILMU010000088.1 GCA_903835325.1 uncultured Microcaldota archaeon
CGGCCGAAGTCTTCGAGAAGATGTTCAAGCACCCGCTCACCGACAAGGGGATCCAGATGTTCAAGGAGGACTACAAGAAGTCCCAGGATGCCAAAAAGAAGTGATTTAAGAGGTTTCGAACATCAACCGATAAGAGTTGCTTTTCATGAAAGAATCGATCCCGTTAACCTGGAGACGGATACCCGAGCGCTACCGCATGCTCGGGGTGGAGTGCAAGACCTGCGGTTCCAAGTACTTCCCCAGAAGAAGCGTTTGCCCGAAATGCAGGCGCAGGGGCAAAATCAGCGAGATACAATACTCCGGAAAAGGCAAAGTCTTCTCATACACGGAGGTCCAGTCCCCGCCGGATGGTTTCGAGGATCAGGTGCCATATATCCTTGCGATAATCGAGCTCGATGAAGGCGCTAAGCTCACTGGCCAGATAGTCGATGCCCATAAGGACAATGTCAAAATCGGCTCGAGGGTCGAGCAGGTTTTCAGGATCATACAGCGGGATGATCCCGAAGGGCTTATCCACTACGGGTTCAAGTTCAGGCTGGTGCAATAAGCATTAACTTTTTTCTCTAATCCTTTCTTCTCAGCCACTCGAGTTTCCTATCCAATCTCATCCTTTTCGCATCCTCGAGCGAGAGCCATCTGAAACCAGAGAATTCGCCAGATGGCGGTTTCGCGCTCCTATTCCTGGCCGTGATCTTGAAAACCAGCACCGGAACCATCGCCCGCCGCTTCCTGGAACCGGCGTTGAATCTGGACTCCATCACTATCTCATGCACTTCGCCGTCTATCCCTGTCGCCCGAAGATATTCATTTTTTATCTCAGCGACCGGGCTCCTTCCCGAAGGGACGACGATAGACGGGAGTTCGATGCGTTCGATGCCATTGACGTCTGACCTTATCAAGAATAAAATTCGCCCGTTGTCCTCGAGCATCCCGCATGCCAATGCCTTGGGGATCGGAGTCGCTGTCGGGACTTTCCTGCGCCCCATTCAGCCGTCCACCATGACGCCTTCCTCGAGCATCCAGGATGCGTTCTCGGATAATCTGGCGTCCTTGGCTTTCAGAAGCGGCATCTTCACGAATCCGGAGTACCCTTTCCCAGGCTCAGGCGCTATCAGCGGTTCGTCGTTCTCCATCTCATAGACGATTACCGGGACGTATTCCGGGCTCTTGGCGGTCCCGACATTGTGCCTGCCTTCCATGACGATATGCACCGGGTGCGCGGCGATCCCCGTCTGCTTCTTGAACGCTTCGGAGAGCTGGCCCATCGGGTCGGTCGAGGTGGAACCCATGACGCAGGGCATCTCGATGGCTTCTTTCCCATCCTTGCCCTTCCTTTTCAGGAATAAGATGTTCCCTCCAGTCTCGAGCATCCCGCAGAGCAACGCTTTCGGTTTTTCGGATTTTGTAGTGGCTGCCATGATGGCAGATAGGCTTGCAAGATTAATAATGCTTCAGCCCTGGAAGCGCCTCACTCACTTGCCGATGTTCCGGAACGCTATCATGCTCTCGGTCTGCGCTATCTCGTCGAAGGTTCGCAGATATTTCAGCACGAACTGGTCCAGGTCATCGATGTCAGCCACCCTGACCTTGATGAGAACATCGAACGCACCGGTTATCGCGGAGCCGTCCTCCACCTCGTCGTGTTTCATCAGTTTCTCCAGCAATTCGATATGATCGCTCTTCGGTGTCGCCTTGATGAGTATATGCGCCACAAGCTTCTTCCCGAGTTTGGCCCTGTCTATATCGATTGTGTACCTGGTGATTATCCTCTCGGCGATCAATTTCTTCAGCCGGTGATGCACGGTCGCAATAGGAATCCCCGTCCGCCTCCCTATCTTTTGTATCGAGAGCGATGAATCGCCCTTCAGCACCTCCAATATGGCATTATCTTTCTCATCTATTTCTGACATATTGAATGTTTATTCAATAATCATTAAAAAACTGCCTAATTTTTGTACATGTATACGGGTTTTTATGAAATAATTTTATATACTCCTGATTTCAGATGATTATCACAACTCTCCCGGGAGGTGAGTTGCAATGAAGGAAAAAATGATTGGTTTCAAGGATGGGAACGTTGCCGGGCCAACGCTGAACCGGCGCTTCGTCAAGCACAGGCTCCTCGAGCGCTTCCGTGACTTCCTCCAGAAGTGCAAGGACAAGGAGAAGATGCTCCTCTGGCTCGATTCGAAAGAGGAGAAGGAGGACAGGGTGAGCAAGAAGCTGGAGCTCAGGAAGCAGCGCTGGACAATGGAAGGCAGGGACTACCACCAGGTGAAGCAGGAGCGCAAGAAGGGTCTGGATCGCGAGAAGGACACAAAACGCCTCCGCGACTTCATAGACGGCTTCTATGCCAGTCTGGGCCATCCGCTTCCGGAGCCGATAGCGAAAAACAAGACCAGATGAAACCGGCCTGGCTGGTGCTCGCTGGATAAATAACTGATGAAAAGCATCTCCGAGCGCATTTCTTTCAGGCGCTCTCTTTCTCTTCTTTTCCCGCGCCTGGCGCTTTACCGAGCGAGCTTGCCGGGATAACCATGACTCCGTTCTCGCAGTGCTCGTTGAGCACGGCTTCGGCAGGCACATGCGGAAGGTCCTTGTCCAGGTCATCCATGTTGGCAAAAGCCCTCCTCAGGTTGTGCGCGCTTTTGCGCATCTTCGCCTTCATGCGGGTCGCGAGGTTGACGACTTTCCCCATGATTGTTTCGGCGTCAGGGGCCTTTTCCGAGAACTGCGGCTGCGTTCCCGGCGGTTTGAATCTCACTCCGGAATCAGTCGCGGTCGCTCTAGGCAATTCAGGAATAGCGCCTTGTTTCGTTTTTTCGACCGCAACGGCCATATAGACCAGTAATAATGATGGCTGGATATGTTTATATTTGTTCGTACACAAGCGACTAGTAAAATAAACTATACTGACTGTTCTTCCGCTGTTTTGTTTTCCGTATCCTTGGCCTTCTCTTCCTTGTATCTCATGTACCGCAGGACAGCCTTCCCGTTCTTCTGCATGGTCCCGTAATAGACGCAGTTCCTGCCATTCTTCTTCGCCTTGTACAGCGCCCTATCCGCAAGGATGGGCGTCACCTCTGTGAGAGCCTGGGCTTTCTGCGCGCTTGTCATATCATCGTATTCCATAGCCACGAGCTCGCCGCTCTTTCCGTTCGCGCGTATCACGCCCTTCCTGAGCGCGTCCTCGGCCAGGTTGAAGCTCGCGACACCAGCGCTCGAAGTCACTTTCGGCAGGGGCTTCCCATCGTCCCCAGCGACTATCCCTTCCTCGACAGATTTCCTGAAGCGTTCAGCCGGTATCGTCCCGCCCTTGGTATCCGTGCCGACCGCGATGACGACTATCTCCTCTCCGCCGAGCCTGAACGCGTTCTGGCCGGCGACCACAGAATCCCTAGAGCCGTTGCTGATGACTCCGAGTCCTTGCGAAACCAGGTCAGAGTACCTGACCGCGCCCTGCGCCTGTGTGGATACCATCTTGAGGACCCGGTCGCCTGCCGGGTGCCCGAAATTGGTATTGTACTTCCTGAACTTGTCCACATCTATCGCTATCACGGCGCAATCCTGCGTGATGTCGAAACCGTCGGGGTTCGCATCCCTCTTGTTCACATATTCCTGCGCCAGGTATTCGAGGGTCTTCGTATACTCGTATCTTGTGATAAGTCCGGTGAGCGGATCAGTCTTCGCCTTCTGGTCAAGATGCAGCAAATCCGTGAACCTCGATGCCAGCCTGACAGACGCCTCATTCCTGTAATTGAACCCTCCCTTGAGGATTCCGACATCTGCGCCTTCCACCACCATCATGCCTTTCTCGAAAGGAGCATAAAGCACGGCCTCGCTTCTAGTCGGAGGCCCGGGCGCTTCCTTCTTGACTGGCGCGCTGCTGTCGCCGCGTCTCATGGAGTATGTGCCGCTAGGTGCGTTCAAGAAAATGCGGTCCAGATCCAGCGCCATCCTGGCAAGGGCATGCGCTTCCATATCAAGCCCTTCCTTCAGCATTGATACGACGATTCCGGATTGCTCAGGATTCTCCCCGACCCTGATATGGCCTCTCAAGCTGCCGTCTTCCCTGCGCAAATAGATGCTGACGCTTCTTGCTTCCTGAAGCGATCTGAGGTAGACTGTGCAGGCATCGGCAAGAGCCGTCGGCTGGTGCTTGGCAATCGTATCGATGAGTTTTTCCAGGACGAATCCTTCCCTATGGATAATCCCTTGGACCCTTCTTGTCGCCTGCTCCATGGCTGCCCTCCTGTTCTCGGTCTCCAGCAGCGACTTGGCAGCGCTCAGGAATCTCCTTATCTTTCCTGGGGGTTCAGCAGGCGCCAGGGCACGATCGCTATGGCGGCGTCTCAGGGGCTCCGCTGGTTCATGCTGGTATCTCGCAAAACCGAGCGTTCTCCTGAGGTCTCCTGACATTGGCTATCCCTGTCTTACTATGGGTATATATGTAAAATTATGGTAGATTCAATATTTAAATCTTCACTTTTTACCACATCTAATAATAAGTACGGCCCCACATCTCCTTTGCGAGCTTTCCCTTGTACATGAACGAGTCTATCTCCTTCTCCGCTTTCTTCCTGCGCTCGCGGTGCTCCTTCAGGAACGAATTGATTCGCTCGATAAGTATCGCCTTCAGCTCTCCCGTCAGCAGCTTCCCAGCCCGGTAATCGTCATGTATCTGTTTCAGCTTCTTGTCCTCGGGCTCGAACAATATCGAGAGCCATTGGTACGGGACATCTATATCCGGGTTCCCGCCCAGTTTCCTGTGCTCCTCGACTGTCGGCTGGCCTCCTGAGAATGCGTACTTGTTGACCTTGTTCTTCACCGTCTTCTCATCATCCGTGAGCAGAATCGATGTCTCAAGACCAGCGCTCGAGCTCATCTTTCCCTCGACGCCCTGGAGCGGAGGCAGGAATTTGGAATGTATCGCAGCGGTCTTCATGAAACCTAATGATTCTGCGATATCCCGTTGCACCCTCCAGTACGGGTCCTGGTCGATGGCGCACGGTATCAGGCATCTCCGTTTCTCGAAGAATGTCGGGACTGCCTGGTAAGCCGGGTAGAACGAGAGGCCGATGTTGGTGGATTCATCGAACCCGAAAACCGCCTTCACTGTCGAGTGGGTGATTTTTCGAGAGGTGCGGAGCAGTAGCGGATAGACGTTCTTGACATACTCGCTGTCCTTGAAAATGAATGTCCGTTCAGGATCGAAACCTACTGCCGCGATATCTAGGATATTGTCCCTTGTCGCAGCCTGCAATTCCTCCCACTGGTACTCCCGCTTGAACAGGTATTTCTCGTCATCCGTTATCTCGATGTACAGGTCGGCCTTGAACTTCTCCTGGAGCCAACGGGTGAAAATGAGCGGAACCAGATGGCCTATGTGCATGGCCTTGCTCGGCCCGCGGCCGGTGTACAGGAAAAACCCCTTCCCCGCCTCATGGTCATCCAGGACCAGCTTCAGGTCCCGCTGCGAGAAGAAGAAGCCCCGCGAGAGCATCGGGTGGAGGGAGCCGCATATCTTCTTCATCCGTTCGCGCATCCCGTCGTCTATGGCGCCTGTCCCGAAATCCCTGCGCAATTTGTCGTAATCTATCTTGCCGCTGACTTCCCAGGGCGTGACCGTGAAAGAATCCTCTGCCATATTGCAGATAGAAGCAAGATAAAGGATAAAAAGCGGTGTTCCAAATCCGAAAAAATCCGGTTCCGGAACTTATTGGTAGTTGCTGATGTCCTTCCTCTTCATCAAAATGAACGCCAGGACAATCGCGAGCAGGACGAAATAGGTCAAGAGGGCGATGATATCTATCAGCGGGCTTCCCCCTGTTATCAGCACGACCTTGAAGATGTTCGTGATGTGCGCCAGGGGAAGGAGCTGCTGGAGTATCTGCGTATATGCCGGAAGCAGGTCCGGCGAGAATATGATATTGCCGAGGAAGAGCATCGGTATCGCTATCAGGAGGCAGGTCTGGATAGCAGCCGATTCCGTCCTTGCATAGAACCCTATCAGCACGCCTATCGATGAGAGCACGAGCGCCGAGACGACCGTCCCGAAGAGCAGCATCCCGATATCCAGGGGCGGTTTCACCCCGAAAACCAGCAAAGCGACCAGCAGGACAAGGGCCACCTGCCCGATAGACAGAAGCACGAGGCTCAATATCTTGCCAAGGACCATGTTGATGAGCCCGAACGGCATCATCAATGCCCGTATTATCGTATTCCTGGTCTTCTCCCGGACCAGGCTTATCGATGAGAGGAGGAAGCATGAGAAAAGCAAAGATATCGAAATAACCTGGGGCATCAGGAAATCCACATAGCTCACGCGCACGTACTGGTCCTGGAGCTCGATAGCAAGGGGCGAGGCTATCATGTTCGGATCCTTCGCGGTCTGCTCTGTGACCGTCTTCTGCAGCGATGCGATGAGATTGTCCACGGATGCCGTCTGGTTCAGGGCATCATCAAGCGTGGTCTCGATATCCGCCATCATGCCCTTGACCTGGTCCATCGTGGCTTTCAATTTCCCGATGCTGAGTTTCGCAGATGAGAAAGAACCGTTCAGCGCGCTTATCTGCATATCCGCGTTATCGAGCGCTGCGAGCATCGCGGTCTCGTTGCTGGTTGCGCGTGCGCTATCCACCTGATTCGAATAATTC
>CAILMU010000089.1 GCA_903835325.1 uncultured Microcaldota archaeon
CGATGAGGCGCGGCAGCCCTGTCGGCACGTGCTCGGCCACACCTGCGTAGTGGAAGGTACGCATCGTCATCTGCGTGCCAGGCTCTCCTATGCTCTGGGCGCATACCACTCCTACAGCTTCATACGCAGGGATTGTCACGTTTGGTTTCTTAACGACCATAATCAACGACCTCGGGAAATATCAAGATATTACCATCTTCTTCCTGGCGTCCTCATCACGCCGTATCTATATCATCCTGCTTCACGACATCCATCGCGGCGGCTTTTGACGAGTACATCGGGTCCTTGCCGTCCCCGCCGTAATAGAACTGTATGATGCTCATGTCCGCGTTCCGGACGGTCATGTCGTCGAATACGACAAGGTCCTGCAATGCGTTGATGAGCCTCCTCTGCATGTAGCCTGAACGGGCTGTCCTGATCGCCGTGTTGACCAGGGCTTCCCTCCCTCCCATGGACGCGTAGATGTATTCATACGGCGTCATCCCTGTGTGGAAAGAGGAATAGATGAATCCCTTCTCCATGGCAGTAAGCGCGCCCGGCTTGAAATACGGGAGCAGCCTCTTCCTGTATCCGCGGACGAGACGCTTGCTCCGCACGGTCTGCTGTGCGACGATGGCTGACATCTGGATCGCGTTCAGCAGGCTTCCACGGGCGCCTATCTTGGCCATGATGATGGACGGGTTCTTGAGGCCGAGGTCGGATTCAACGACTTTGCCTATCTCGTCGCGGGTCTTGCTGGTTATCTCGACCACCATACCTTCAAGGGTCTCTTTCAGGCTCATGCCAGGTGCGCGCTCAAGGGATTTGTTCCTGTACTGCATGACCAGGTTGTCTATCTCGCGGTTCATCTTGTCTGTTATCTCCTTGCATTTCTCCTCGGCTTTCGGCGAGATGGTGTAATCGCGCAGCGAAACCGAGAGGCCGTGCATCGAGATGGCCTCCAATGCCAGGCGCGTCGCCCGGTCCAGGAATATCCTCGTCTCTTCAGGCCCGTGCCTGATGAACATGGTCTCGAGCAGCTCCCCTTCCATAGCCTTGCTCTCGATAGAGCCTTTGAGGAGCTTTCCTCCCTTTATGACTATCTCCTCGCCCATCTTCGACATGAGCTTGATATCCATATCGTCGGGAAGAAGCTGCGAGAACAGGAGCTTTCCGGAGAACATGCCCTTATCGGAATCAGGTTTCGGGAGCTCCGTGATGCCTATCAGGTAGAGGAGGTTCGATGCCTGCTCTTTCGTGTACACTGATTCGTCCTGGGTGAGGAAATATAGGCCGGACACGTGGTCCTCCTGGGGCTTGATTATCGGGTGGCCGTGGCGCGGGGATATCATCTGCCCCTCGACCTTCATGAGGTAGCGCGCTTCCGCCTGCGCTTCCGGCGTCTGCATGATGTGCAGGTTCATCTCATCCCCATCGAAGTCGGCGTTGTACGGCGCGACAGTGACGGGATTCAGGCGGAATGTGCGCCCGGGGAGCACGCGTATCTCGTGCGCCATCATGGAGATGCGGTGCAGGGAAGGCTGCCGGTTGAATATCGAGATGTCGCCGTCCATTATCTGGCGCTCGATCACTGACCCTACTTTCAGGGCTTCCGCCTGCTCTTTCCTCATCTCGGGCGTGTCGCCGACTTTTATCCTCTTGGCGTCCGCCCTTATGATATAGACCGCTTTCGGATACTCTTCGGCCATGATGAGCTTCTTGCAGTATTCGACATTCCAATCGGTCACGAACATGGGGACCGTTAGCTCCTCAGCAATAGCTTTGGGGACCCCGACCTCGTTTAGGCTTATCCTCGGGTCCGGCGATATCACCGTACGGGCGGAGAAGTTCACACGCTTTCCCGACAGGTTGTATCGGAACCGGCCTTCTTTGCCTTTGAGCCTCTGCGCGAGCGTCTTCAACGGCCTGCCGCTTCTGTGGCGCGCCGGGGGGATGTTCGCCGTCTCGTTGTCGAAATAGGTCGTGACATGGTATTGGAGCAGCTCCCAGAGATCCTCGATGATGAGCTGCGGAGCGCCAGCGTTGATGTTGGCTTCGAGCTTCTGGTTGATCCTGATGATGTCGACCAGCTTGTGCGTGAGGTCGTCTTCGCTCCTCTCTCCAGTCTCCAGCGTGATCGAAGGCCGCACATTGACAGGCGGAACAGGAAGCACTGTGAGTATCATCCATTCCGGCCTGGAATAAAGCGGATCGAACCCGAGCTGGCGCAGGTCATCATCCCTGATGGATGCTATCCAGTCGCGGATGTCTGTCGGGAGCATGTTGTCCTTGTCCCTGATTATCGTCGTGGGTTTGAGGAGCTTGATCTCCGGGAGGACCGCGCCGCAGTTGTTGCATTTCTTCGTGGCCTTCTCGCCCTTCTCCCTCTTCTTGGCGACGGCTTCGACTTCCTGCGCCACCACTGCCGTATCGGCTTTCTCAGCGCCAGCAGGAACCTCAAGAGCGGCTTCTTTCCCCTTGCCTTTCTTTGAAGCCTTCTCGCCCTTGGCTGGTTTCTCCTTCACTGGCTTCTCCGCCTCTATCAGGAGCGGGACGCCGATGTCGGCGGCGGCTGCCGCAGGCAATGCGGGTTTCTCGATGACCTTCTCATCGACGCTCTTCTCTATCTCCTCGATAGCGACTTTCGGAGGCTTCTTGCCGAGAACCTTGAAGCAGGTCGGGCAGGTGGATTTCAATACATAATATATGTGCTTGGCGAATTCCACGTGCATGACCGGGCGCACCATGTCGATGTGGCCGAAATGGCCGGGGCACTCCTTGACGCGCCCTCCGCAGGTCTTGCATCGCAGGCCGGGGTCCACGACACCGAGCTTGGTGTCCACAAGGCCGCCGTCTATCGGATACCCGTCATCGTCGTACGTGTCCGGCACGGTTATCTTCGATGCCGACATCTTCCTCACCATCTCCGGCGAGAAAAGGGAGAATTTCAGTTTGTCCAGGACTTTCTTGACTTCCGCAACCATAATGACAACCCCATTTTCGAAGCATGAATAAATGAAAAATTTCTATTTCTCATCCCTTGTCTTTGACTATCATCCTCGGGAAGATGTAGAGGGACTTTATCTCGTCCAGCAGCAGCTTGAAGGCGTAGCTCATCTCGATAGGCTCCACGTTCTCGCTCTCGCAGATTGGGCAGACGTCCTTGTTGCGCGCGTAATCATGCGTGGCGATGGATCCGCACTCCGTGCAGACCAGCTGGATCGTCTTGTCGCTCTCCTCGAGCAGCCTTTCCTTGATGAGCATGCTTGCGCCATAGCCGATGAGGCAGTCGCGTTCCATCTCACCGAAACGGAGGCCCCCTTCGCGGGCGCGCCCTTCGGTCGGCTGGTGCGTGAGCAGCTGCACCGGCCCTCTGCTTCGGACATGCATCTTGTTCGATACAAGGTGGTGGAGCCTCTGGTAGAATACGACGCCGATGAATATCCTTGCCTTGATCTGCTCTCCTGTGAGGCCGTCGTATAGTATCTCTTCTCCGCTGTCCTCGAAACCGGCTTTCGTGAGTATCTCCTTGAACTCCTCTTCCGTGCTTCCGCTGAATGCGGTCCCGCTCATGAGCACCCCTGCCATGGAACCGGCTTTTCCGCCGAGGGTCTCGAGCAGGTGGCCAGCCGTCATACGGGAAGGTATGGCGTGCGGGTTCACGATAAGGTCCGGCGTGATGCCTGTTGCTGTGAATGGCATATCCTCGTGCGGGACGAGCAGTCCGATGACTCCCTTCTGCCCATGGCGCGATGCTATCTTGTCCCCGATCTCAGGTACTTTCGGGCTCCTTATCCTCACTTTCACGAGGCGGTTTCCGCCCGGGCCTTCGGTCACAAGGACAGAATCTACTTTCCCTTTCTCCCCGCTCTTCAATGAGAGCGAGCTCTCGCGTTTCTTCTCTTCTACTGCTCCGAAGACGGATATCTCCTCGAGGAACCTCGGCGGGGACGTCTTCCCCACAAGGACCTCTTTGCCTTCGACTTCGCTCTCGGGCATGATGACGCCTTCTTCGGAGAGATGTCGGTAGGCTTCTTCGCCCCTATACCCTACGACGTCAGGGGTCGGAAGCTCGATCTTGTCCTTCTGCCCCCCGGGGTACATCCTTTCCTCGGTCTCGTATGTCTTGAACATGCACACGCGCTCGAGCCCGCGGTCGACGGCCGAGCGGCTGACTACGATGGCATCGGCCATGTTGTATCCGTGATAGCTTGTGAGCGCGACGACGCAGTTCTGCCCTGCGGCCTTGTCTTTCAGCTTCAGGGCCTTATAGAGGCTCGTCTGGACCAGAGGCTCCTGAGGATAATACATCACATATCCTCTTGTGTCGAAGCGCTGGCTGAAATTAGTGGAATACACGCCCAGGGATTGTTTCGCCATGGCGCAGGCCATGGTGATCCTCGGCGAAGAGTTGTGCTCCGGATAAGGCAGGACCCCTGCGACGACTCCGAAGATGTTGGCCGGATCCACCTCGAGATGCGTATGGTCCGGGGTGATGTCTTTCTCATGTATAGCGATGAGCGTGTTCTCCTCTTCCTGCGCATCCAGGAATTCGACTATCCCCATCTTCACCAGGTGATGCCAGTTCAGTTCGTTGTTCCGCAGTCTCGCCAGTATCTCGGGCGTAAGGCGCGACTTGCCGTTCTCGACTACTATATACGGCCTCCTCACCCTGCCTTTGTCTGTCAGGATGTGCAGTTCGTTGAGTTTGGCATTGTAGAATATGTTCGCCTGGCCGCTGAGCTCGTTGTTCCTGCGGCGCTCCCGAAGGCGCTCGGCTAGGCTCTTCCCGTCGTGGTGGTGGTACTTGAGCGCTCCGTTGATGAATATCTTGGTCTTGTCCGAAACAGGTCTCCGTCGTTTAACCATGCGAGATCACCTACTCCTTCACGTCGTATGCCTTCAGCACACGCTCAATCTCCTCTTCGTCCATGCCTATCGAGACCTCTGCCATCACCGAGAGGTTCTTCACCAGCGAGCAGCTGGGCCCCTCTGGCGTCTCGTTAGGGCATAGCTTCCCGATATGGGTGCCGTGCAGGTCCCTTGCCTTGAAATGAGGATGCTTCTTGGATAGCGGCGATATTATCCTCCGCAAATGCGATATCGTCGAGAGGTAGCTGACACGGTCAAGGAGCTGCGAGACACCTGTCTGCCCGGCCACCCAGTTGCCTGTCGCCATCGCGTATTTGATGCGGTCGCCCATCGCGTCCTGCCTGATCAAAGTGTGCACCTGGAGCCTCCTGCCTCTTGCATCGGCTCTCGATGCCTGGTACACCAGGTCCTTGATGAGGAACTGGAAAGCGTAGCGGAAGAGCTCTTCCATCAGGTCGCCTGCGAGTTTGACACGCTTGTTGGCGTAATGGTCCTTGTCATCCGGCGCGATCTCGTGGTTCGAGACCATGGTCGCCCTCTGCGCCATGTCTATCAGGTATTTCGCCTTGTCCGTCCTGGATGCCGTCGTCACGCCGACATGCGGAAGGAGATAGTTGTCGAGGAGGTTCTCCATCCTGTTCAATCTGAACTCGAGCGGCTGGCCCGGCGAGAGCTTCCTGCTGAGCGAATCGACCGCCTCTTCGCGCGTATGCGTCAACTCGTTCTCGATATTGAGTATGATGTCGTTCTTCATGCGCAGATCCTGCGAGAATGATGCTAGTATCTCGGAATCCTTCTCGAGCCCGAGCACGCGGAGCAGCTGCACAAGCGGAAGGCCGGATGGCGTGGATGGGAATTCTGCCGTGTAAAGGCCGTCGTGGTTGCGCTCGACCACGCATCTTGCGCGGAATCCGTGGTAAGTCGAGAAGATCTTCGAGACCGTCCCTCCGCGCTCCGATGTGACCATGAGCTTGTTCGGAACGAGATCCTCGATGGACACCAGGACACGCTCGCTTCCGTTGATTATGAAATAGCCTCCCGGGTCCTCCGGGTCCTCGCCGTTCGCCATCAGCTCGTCGCGGCTCATGTTCGAGAGGTAGCATAGTTTGGATTTGAGCATCACCGGTATCTCGCCGATGAACACATCGGAATAGACCGGCCTCTCGACTCCGTTGAAGACCGGGATTATCTCAAGGAAAACCGGTGCGGCGTATGTCAGGTTTCTCATGCGCGCTTCGTTCGGCAGTATCTGGCGGTAACCGCCTTTCACTTCGTAATAACGGGGCTGTTCGATACGAACCTTGCCCAGGCGCAGTTCGAACCCTTCTACGTTCGTGGTTATCTTCGCGATCCTGTTGATGACCTGCTGGATGCCCATGTCCACATACTTGTTGTAGGACACGAGCTGCTGGTTCACCAGCGTGTTCACCTTATAATAAGACTCGAGCAGACTTTCGACCATTTCTATACACCTCTATGCCCTAGATGAATATGAGATTGCACTGCGCAACGGAAACGAAGCGCAGGATTCGGTTTTAGATGCTCCAAGACCTGACCCTTTACCCCTCTACGACTATCCTGTAAGAAAGATATTTCCCGGTGCCGTCGTTCCTCTCGATCCGTATGAGATCGCCAGGTTTGGCTTTCAAAGCGCCCACGAGCTGGTCGGTGGGAAGGATTTTCGGCACGGAATTGTCATCCACCCCGAACTTCTTCAGGACCTTCGCCTTCTCAGCGGCGCTGAGGACCTTCAAATCAGGATTCATTTTATGCGATAAGACATCTACCGTGACTGTTACAGTTTTCTTCAAGCAGGACCACCTATTGACACAGAAGAGGACACCTAGCGGTTAACCTAGGTTCCTCTATCATCCGGACAAATGAAATTAAGAGAGAAATATTTATAAATTAGCGCTTTGGAAAACCCAGCCTGAATCCGGTCCGGAATTTTAGGTTTATCCGCCGCGCCCTTTTTCAGCACGCCGATGGATAATAAAACCTTCCGCCGGACTAACATGCATATGATCCTGATAATAGACAACGGCTCCCAATACACGCACCTCATCAAGCGCAACTGCAGGGATCTCGGATTCGTTGCCGAGGTTTTGAACGCAAGGGCCAAAGAGAAGGATCTTGAGGAGGCCCTCGGGAAAGGGGTGGAGAAGATAATGCTTTCAGGAGGGCCGAATTCCGTGTATAACGAGACCCCCGAAACGAATCTGAGTTCGTTGATAGTGTCGCGGATAAAAAACAAAAACGACAGCAAACTCGAAAATATCCCGCTCCTTGGAATCTGCTACGGCCATCAGACGATCGGCTATGTATTCGGCGCCAAAGTCGAGAAGGGCAGAAGCGCGGAATACGGGACAGGCGAGATATTCGTCGACGACGAGGACATGATATTGAAGGGCATGCCGAAGCGATTCACCGCGTGGGTCTCGCATTTCGACGAGGTGAAGGAGCTTCCTCGGGGGTTTGTGGCGCTCGCGCATTCCGAAACGTGCCCGATAGAGGCGATGAGGCACGGAAGCCGCCCGATATTCTCAGTCCAGTTCCATCCTGAGGTGTGGCACACGGAGAACGGGGAGCGGATTCTGAAGAATTTCCTCGAACTCAGATGATTTTTACTGGAGATCATTACTGGAGGAAGGTCTGTTTGGTGCCGGAGCTGATTCCGATAGATTTCACGACCGCTTCCTCATCCACGAAATTGTATTTGGCCTTGTGGAACCGGTCGCAGAAATTCATCTCGGAGACCAGGCGCCCCGGCACTTCGAGCAGTTTGTCGAGACCTGTCCAGAGGAAGTACCATGCGAAGACAGAGAGAATCGGTGCCAGGTGTATCATGAACGGGTCTGAGAGCATAAGGATCGGGATATACGCGAACACGGCCACGGCGACCCGCACGACCCCCTTCCTCTGCTCCTCCTCGACCTGCTTTTTCGCTTTCGAATGGCGGACCTTGAAATATTCCTTTATCCGTTTCTTCACGATATTCTCGATTTTCTCGGAACGCACGCTGTTCGGGATGGTGAAAATCACGACCAGCTCCCCTTTGTGCGTCTCGGCGTAGCGCTTCAGGAGCTCGGTCAG
>CAILMU010000090.1 GCA_903835325.1 uncultured Microcaldota archaeon
AGGAAGGACCTTGTACGCAAGGTCATGGGTCGTGCTCGTGTCGTTGACCCCGTAGACCAGTATGAGGTTCCCTGTGGACGTCTCGAAATCCATGTCGAATCTTCTCTGGGCCGGAGCGTTCGCGACGCTTCCGATGTTCGAGGTGTAGTTCCAGTTGCCGACAGTGGTGCAGTTGGCCATGCACACATATCCGTCGAGCCAGCCGTCGGCGCTCAGGGTGACGACCACTATCTTGGACGACACCGGGGACCATCTCACCTGAGCCCATTGGACAGCCGAGCCAGCCGAAGGAAGCTCTATCTCAGCGCCCCAGGTTCCGGTGCCGCTCGAGTTCCAGAAGCGGATTTTCGGGGAGTTGAGGAGATTCGTCCCTGTGTTCGAGCGGTATGCTATTATTGCGCCGTAGTCGCTCGTGTACTGCGCGCCATACTGGGCACCCCATGTCGCGTTCGTCGAGTTCACCGATTGATTCGTAGGCGCGCCGGTCACGTTGTCGAGCACGGCATTGTAGACATCGATTCTGGTATAGTTCGCCCCGTTGTATCCGATCAGCACACCCGTCGTTTTGAAGCGGTTTTCGATTTCTGCCGGTGAAAGCGAGGAATTGGTTTCCAGGAGGAGGGCTGCCGCCCCTGACACATCCGCCGCGGATATGGAGGTCCCCGAGCGCGTCTCTTCCCCGCTCATCCCCTGGGCGCTTATCGAATCGCCCGGTGCCAGCAGGTCGACCATACCGTTCATGTTGGAGAATTGCGAGACCTGGTCATCCTTCGTGCTCGATGAGGCCGCTGTGGCGTTCATGGCGCAGGCCGGGGACGTGATATAATCCGCGCCATCATTCCCAGCGGATGCGGATACGAAAAACCCTGCGGCAAAGGCGTCGTCCACAGTCTGGGCCAGGGGATCATCATCGCAGTAGTTCGTGAACTGGCCGCCCCCCAGGCTCATCGAGATTATCCTTGCGCTTTCATTGACCTGCCTGCAGTATTCGATGCCCTGGATTATGGCCGAAGAATATCCTGTCCCGTTGCCATCCAGCACCTTCACCGGGATTATCATCGCGTCCGGGGCTATCGCATGGATGACCGAGGCCATGAAAGTCCCATGGCCGTTGTCGTCCATGGTGTCGTTATCGTTATTAATAAAATCATATCCAGGCAGGACGTTAGGGACCTTCGATGGGTCCACTCCTGTATCGAGAAGGCAGATGCTCACGCCTCTCCCCCTGAAATCGAACTCATCCTGCACCCTGTCGGCTTCTATAATCGGAACGGAATCCACCAAGGAAGCGGACATCGGCGTGTCTGGATATATCCCGTCCACGCCGGAACCGACGAGCTCCGCCAGCGTGCTGTAGTTCGCATCCAAAGCCGCCATCTCCCCCGCCACGATATCTGTGAGATTGAATCCGGCTGGATTGAGCTTGCCCCTGTATCTTACGATGATTCGCACGGTATCGTTGCCTTTCACCCTGTCATAGACGTTCCTCGAGACCCTGACCGGCGTTTTGCCTTTGCCAGAAGAAAGCATCACGAAACCGTTGTTTTCCGATATGGCATCCAGGATTCCGGATGACGCGCCGGAGCCGTTCGCTTCCACATCGAGGTACTCATCGATGGGCATGAACGGCTTTCCAGATTCATTTGTAGGACCCGAACTGTTCGTCGTTACATTCAGGTATTCGTCTATCGGGATGAACGTATTATTCTGCCCTGTTTCATTTTCCATGACCGCTGACTCGTTTCCCATACCTGCGGATTCGCTTCCCATCCCTGCGCCAGCGTTCCCGATCCCTATTTCCGCCGATGCGTTCCCGCCGCTGGAATTGAGGAAATCACCGACATCCACGAGATGGTCGCCAGTGCCCGAGTCGTTCTGCCCGCCAGCGGTCTGGTTGAGGATGTCATCGATTTGCACGAAGCACGTCTCTCCTATCGTGGTGCAGTTGCTGTTCATCTGCGTGTCAGCACTGATATTATTAGATAAATTCACATCAGCCATGCCACTGAGGAGTATGGCCATGATGAACATCGGGGAGAAAGCGAGAAACAGGAATAACCCTCGCCCGGTAGCGCCTCCAGTCATGCCTAATACAATATAGCAAACTTCATAAATGTTATTTACTTGGTATAGTCGATGAAACCAGCCATCGTGGCCCTCCTAGCGTTATCACTTTTTGGCCTATGCTTCCCGCAGTACGTGACGAGCGGAGGCAATGTCACCAACCTGGATATCAACGGCACCTCGCTCTCCGTCCATTGGGATGGCGTCTATGGGGAAGTGGTCCTGGGAGCCCAGCTCAATTATCCATATGACGTTATCGGCGGCCATATCAGCCGCATCGATATGATAGGCAAAGAGCCTTCCTGCACTTACTCCACGATATCGATGCATGTGATCGCGGTGAATTCGACTTCGCTGAACCCACCGTTATCGCCAGGGAACTTTTCGATACTCGACAGCCTCGTGAACGGCTCGGAGAAAGGTTCCTCTTCATTCACCGAGAACGGGACTTTCGATCTTACCTACGGGCATTTCGTGAATGTGCCCACGCTCTTCACCATGGCTGGCAATGCCACCTCCCCGTATTTCAGGGAAGGGTACCTCAACGACGCCCGCGGGAACCTGGTCTTCGTGGCTGATATCTCTGACAACAAACCGGATTGGAACGGCTCGACAAGCGACTTCCAGATAATCCTGCCTAGGGGCAACACGACGGTCCACTATACCTTATGGGTGGATGTGCGCTACACCTGCATCGCCCCGCCTCCAGGAGGGAACAAGGAACACCGGCTCTACATAGACCCCATCGGAGAGGTCGATGCATTGCCTGGCCAGACCCTCGACCAGCTCTTCTCCGTGACAGACAATGGGGATTTCCCGGAGAGCGACATCAACGTCTCCCTTTCATGCCCTGATGCGTTCTCCTGTGGCTCCGGCATTATTTCATATCTCGGCATCGGGGTCCAGAAGAACATCACGCTCCCCATAATCGTGGATGGCCCCGGCGAATATGTCCTGATAGTCTGCGCCAAGAACCTCGATGCGACATACTGCAGGGACTTCATCGTCAAGGTCGGCCCTGAATGCTCGGATGATTCAGCCTGTCCCCCGGGCAGATATTGCCAGAATGAATCCTGCCAGCCCAAGAAGAAGCAGGGGGAGATATGCAGCCGGGGCGCGCAATGCGAGAGCGGCCTCTGCAAAGACGGGAGCTGCGTCCTGTGCGCGGGCGATGCTGACTGCGGGCCTGCCCAATACTGCTCAGGCGGCTCTTGCATGCAGGTGCCGTGCTCCTGCGGGGCTGTCTCCAACCACAGCTGCGTCAGTTATGCGTGCTGCCTCGATGCCGATTGCGGCTCATGCAGTCTGTGCTCTAACCATCAGTGCGAAAAACAGGCCACGGATATCTTCATCATCAGCGGGGAGCTCCTCGAAGGGGGATATATCAGGGTCCAGGTCGTCAACCAGAGGGGCGAAGGTATAGGAGGGGCGCAGGTATCCACCAGCGAGATGTCCTCTGTCGCGGACGGGAGCGGCTTCTCTACGATAAAGGTGCCCTATGACGGCATCATATACGCTTCGGCCGACTGCCACCCGAAGACCGGCATCATGTTCAATATCACCAGGACAGCCCATTTCATCATTCCCAATCCGATATACGTCAATGAATCCATCCGCATCCAGCTCGTTGACAGCCACGGCATCCCGATACCTGGTGCCCAGGTCACTATCGGTTCCGAGCGGTTCGTGACGGACGGCCAAGGATATGTCATATTCATCCCCAGGATGCCAGGGCAGGTGAAATCAAAGGGGCTTAAAGCCGGATACAAGATAGATGACGGCGATATCAATGTTCTCCAAGGAGCCTTGCTCTGCCGCTATCCGTTGTACTTCAGCTTCCTGTCGTTCTCCTTCTCAACGATATACGTGCTATGGATAATCGCGCTGGTCATGGCTTTCCTGAACCTGCTGATGATGGACCGCCGCTTCAAACCGCTCAAGATGTGGCGCAAGCTCGCATATTCCTTCGGCCCGCTCGTGCTCGCCCTGCCAGGGATAGGCGTCTTCTCAATCTGCTTCGTGGCCAACGTCGTGCTCCTGCAGTTGATCGTGGAGATAGTAGTCCTCCTGTATAAGCTCTTCAAGCCCAAAGAGGAAAGGCCCAGAGGAACTAGGGCGAAAGAAGAATCAAAAGGATAAAAATCGTGCAGCTAATTCCATCTTTGGTCCAATGTCACGGCTGGTCGCTTGTGGGTGAGCTTTTCTATTGCCCCGAAGCCTCTCTATAGTCTGCCTTTGCCGCCCTTCATCTTCTTGTATGCGAAATAGGCTGCTGCAGCCAGGATAGCGATGAGGATGATGCCGCCCAGAAGCATCAGGATGTTGGAATCCGCCTTGGCTTCGGCAGAATATTCCTTCTGCACCTTCTTGTCCAGGAAGGCTTCCCTGGCACCGTAATCAGCGCTAGCCACTATCTTGGCCCCAGGTTTCGCGATACCAGGGAATTTCACAATCCTGCCCTGCGAAGGGGTCAGGTTGTAGACGTTGTCGTCCATTATGGTCGTGGTGGTGCCGTTCACGGTCACATCCGCGCCCGCCCTGAAGTAGTCTGTCACGTTGCCGGTGTTCTTGAATGTGACGAAAAAGTCGTTTGAACCAGAATCCCTGTCGAATTCAGTGATGCCGAGGGCTGATGCGTCAGTGAACTGGACGCGCCCGGCGTTCATGATGCTCTGGATGCCGTTCTCATAGGATTTCTTGGATGAGCCGTAATACGATGTTATATTGACCGTGACATCGCCGCTCTGGATATCCACCGGGTAGCTCCTCCCGGCTTTCTTTCCCTGCTCTATCGGGAACGTTTCCTGGTCGCCGACAGTGGCCACATACGCGCCATCAGCGAAGACGACTATGTTGGACCTCGCATATTCCATGGCATTGCCGGTGTCGGCATAAGTGACTTCAAGCTCCTTGGCCGCGCCGTTGTACTGGACGCTGTCAATCGTGAGGCCGAGGACAGGCCCTGGGAGAGGGAACAGCGGCACCGGCATGACTCCGCTTCCGCTTGTTGTGCTTTCCCCGAACTTCACGAGGACCGATAGCGCCTTGGTGCCGAGGTCATTGTTTATGCTCGTCTTGAGGTTGTAGGCCGTCTGGGCATAGTCCTGGTCCACTATCATCGCGACCTTGACCTGCCCTGAAGAGACCTTCTGCTTGATGTAATCATAAACCGAGGGCGGGATGACCGGGCTTATCAGGACCACCGGGTCATCGCCTGCCGCTATCGTGGATTCGAGCCCATTTCCATCGGACAGGATGACCTGGTTCTTGGTGGGGTTCTTCTTGAAGTACATGTCTGTTATCTGCATGTTGTCATCGAACTTGTCGCCGTTGTTCACCTCGCTGTACTTGAGCGAGGCGGCATCGAGCGCCGCCTTGACCTCCTTATCCGTATATCCGTAGATGAGTATCTCTTCTGCGCCTATGTCCTTGAGCGCGGAGCCGACAGACGCGGCGTTGTCCTTGTCAGCGAATATCAGGAACATCGCATTGGCCTTGGCGTAAGCGATGACTGAAAGGGTGTTATAGCCGTATACCGGATCCACGATGATGAACTTCCTCGCCCCGCTCTTCCTGGCTAAGTCCAGATTCGCTTTCAATGGATCGTCCGAGACGAGGGTCTCGACCGTGTTGCCCTTGTTCTTCAGATTCGTTTCCATCCCGGTTATGATGGGGTGGCTGGCGGACTGTATCAAAAAGACATTCCCGTTCAGCCCTATGCTGTCATAAACGGTCTGCTCGCTGTCGCCAGGGATTATCAGGACGAGCTGATCGTGCTTCACCGCCGCGTAATATGAGGCGGATATGGCGTCCCTTCCGTCCATGGAGTCGACGACCGTCAGGCAAAAACCGGTCTGGATGGCCAATGACAAGAACAATATGGACAGAATCAGTTTCTTCATGTGAGGACTTTAGGAGGAAAGTTTAAAAGGTTTATCTGGGTCGAAAATAAATCAAGAATTAATGAATATTCATGCATGGGTGAAAAACTATGAACAAAATCGGAATAGGAATGATCCTGATATTAATCATCGGT
Organism: uncultured Microcaldota archaeon; assembly: GCA_903835325.1. Taxonomy (GTDB): domain Archaea; phylum Micrarchaeota; class Micrarchaeia; order Anstonellales; family Bilamarchaeaceae; genus Bilamarchaeum. The sequence goes on from CAILMU010000090.1 coordinate 6,101, forward strand.
TCGGGGCTGGCATTCGCCATCGCCCCGGCCGAGGGATGGACCTTCATCGGCAGTGAACGCTACACGTACGGTGCCCAAGGGAGCTACACGACAGAAGGCGGGAACGTGACGAACGGGGACTTCAACGGCGTCAATGTCTCGACTGCCAAATGGGCAGGCTACTGGGGCAACATAACGAACGCCAACATTGTACTCAGCGACGCGGCGAACAATATGTTCAAAACCTGGGCCTGGGATGCTTCCCAAGGTGGTGTGATTTGCGCTGTGGCCGCGCCTAGCGGATTCGATTGGACTGGTGTTCAAAATACCGTAGGAAGCGCCATCGACACTGCAAAAGCGGCCGCGGCCATGGCCACAA
>CAILMU010000091.1 GCA_903835325.1 uncultured Microcaldota archaeon
CGCCCCCAACCCCGGGCACCTGATAATCGCGAAAAGGACCGGCGACACCATGGACGTGCATTATTCACGGATACCGAAGAATACGCATTCAAACGGCTTCCACCTTGAAGGCGACAAGGAGATGTTCGGGGATATGGAGCTGATTAAAACAGGAGAGACGCCCTTGGAAGTCAGGGCCGTAAGAACGCCGCATATTCTCAGTGGCTCGCGCTGAAAGAAAGGAAAATGAGGAAAGACGCTCGTTCTGGGAAAACAGAAAGTGGAAAAAACAAAAAGCGAAAAAATCTATTTCATCGCCACGAACGTGAAGGTCACAGTAGGCATATCCAGAAGCTGCGCAAGAGTCTTCCCCCCGGCGCCGCTGGGCTGCGAATTTAGGATATTCGGCGGGTAGAGGCCCCTGTCCAGGATAAGGCCTTTGTTGATGGCATAGATTCGGTCGTCCTCTTTTTTCGTCAACGAACCAGGGAGCATGATATCTTGATGCTCGCGCTTCCTCAATATGTCGGTCAGTTCGCTGGCAGGGATCCTCAGTGTCCCGATATATTCTTTGTTCGGGCCTTCTTTGGCGTATACGCGTATCTCGTACATCTGCTCTCTTGTTTCTCCCGGCGGGAGCGCGGATGATTTCGTGCCGAATTTTAGCATGGCTTCGGCAGCCTCCTTGTATTGGGCTTCCGTCTCGTACGACCCTTTAGGGCCTTTGACCTTTGTCTCGGCACCGGCAGATGCTTCCCAGCGGGCGACTTTCAGCTCCCGGACCTCGCCTCTCTGCTCCGGCGCCTTCTCCTCCTCTTCGCGCCTCGGTTTCTCCTTGGCAAACGGGGTCATGGCCATGCGCGGTTCGCCGGGTTTTGTCTCTTTGGTCTCTGCTTGAGCCATGCGTATAGAAGGCGCTTTCGCGACATGCGTCCTCCGCGGTTGTATCGTCTCCTCGGGCATAATAGTGGTTATGCCTTTTCTCTTGGTTCCGCTCAGGGCTTCGGTGCTCTCCTGGTCTATCCGGCCAAGGGCTGCCTGGTCCTCTTGGCTCACGGCGGATTTCCTTTTCTGGGCGACCGGCTGGGGCTGAACGACGGTTTCGCCGGGAATCTCCTGGGCTGGCCCTTTCCTTGGCACCGGCCCGCTCATCTCAGGCGAGGCTGCCCCCCACGCGTTCCGAACATCTGCATCCAGCTGCTTCTCATCTTCCATGCGGCCCCGGATATTTCCCTGGAGCTGGCTCATGTTTTTGAGCCCGTTGGTCAGAAGCGTGTTGCGGAGCACCTCGACATCGTTGAAATCTATCCTCTGCGCTTTCATCATGTTCCATTGGTCTGGCCTGAGCCCGCCTCGGGTGTATTCGAGAGCCATCGAAAGGAGCGTCTCGGCCTGCGGCTTCGTGTAGCCCAAGGTCCGGATATTCTCTGTCAGAAAAACAGCGCCGCTCTTCGTCTCCAGCTCTTTCATCGCTTGGTCAGCCATAATCATCAATCCCCATTTTTTCCCGCCCCTTTCCCCAAGGTTGGCGGCTAATTATCCACGACGGCAACGTTTTTTAAATGACCGCGCTCAAAACCTAATATGCTCCAGCGGGACAAGGTAGAGGACATATTATCCGATTACAAGGGGTTCAAGATAGCGACGATATGCTCGCACTCCTCCCTCCAGATATTCAAAGGCGCGCGCGAGGAAGGGATAAAGACGATCGGGATAGTGCAACGGGACAAGCGCAAGCTGTACGAATCTTTCCCCTTGGGCTGCCCGGACGAATTCATCGAGGTCGACAGCTACCGCGACATCCCGGCCGAGAAACTGGTGGAGAAAGAGGCGATAATCATACCGCACGGCTCCTTCGTTGAGTATGTCGGCGAGGAATTCGACGATTTGGAGGTCCCGATATACGGCAACCGGGCGAGCATCTCGTATGAACGGAGCCGCGAGAGGATGCTGGAATGGATAAAGAAATCCGGCATCAAGACCCCGCGCCTGTACAAACCAGAGGAGATAGACGGGCCGGTCATGGTGAAGTTCCCGGGCGCCAAAGGCGGACGGGGATACATAATCGTGCGCTCGGAGAAGGAGTTCAGGGAGCGCGTTAAGGAGAAGCAGTACATCATCCAGGAATTCCTTATCGGCGTGCGCGCTTATCCGCATTTCTTCTTCAGCCCTATGGAGAAACTCGGCTACAAGACAAGGGAAGGCTGGATAGAGCTCCTGGGAGTGGATAGAAGGGTGGAGAGCAGCGCCGATGAGATAGCGAGGGCATTCTCTCTCGGCATGTCCCCGAAGATGACTTTCACGGTGATAGGGAACGAGCCGCTCGTCCTGCGCGAATCGCTCCTTTCGGATTACATGGAGATCGGGCGCAAGATAAGCGAGAAATCGTTCGACCTCTTCGGCGGGCTGTTCGGCCCGTACTGCGTGGAGACGATAATCACTGAAGAGCTCGAGATATACGCTTTCGAGGTGAGCGCGAGGATCGTCGCCGGGACGAACGTGTTCCCCGAGGGCTCGCCTTACTCGGTCTACTACTATGACAAGCCGATGAGCGTCGGGAAAAGAATAGCGCGCGAACTGAAGATGGCCGCCAGGAAGAAGAGGCTGGCCGAGATTGTGTTCTAGATACAGGAAAAGGAGGTCCGATTGATGGAAGGGGGAAAAGTGCCTAAGCATATCGCCATTATCCCGGATGGAAAATAACGGTCCCAAACCGTTATCCATTAACCGGAGATGGGCCGAGCGTGAAGGCATCGGCAAGGAAGAGGGCTACGCCACAGGAATCCGCAAGATAGGCGACGTGCTGAAATGGTGCAAGGAATTCGATGTCACCATGCTTACCATGTGGGGATTCTCCATGGACAACTTCAAGCGCGACCAGTATGAGGTCCAGACGCTGTTCGGACTTTTCAAGGAGAACCTGAAGAAAGCGATAGACAGCGACGACCGGAACAAGACCGAGATGAGGGTCAGGTTTTATGGGAGGATACATCTTTTTCCGCCTGAGATACAGAAGATGATAAAGATGGCTGAGCAGAACGCTGGCGGTCCGGACGCGAAATACCAGCTGAACCTCCTCTTGTCTTATGGCGGGAGAGAAGAAATCGTCGATGCAGTAAACGAGATAATAGCGCAAGGCATCAAGAAGGTGGACGAAAAGGCGATAAGCGATCATCTTTATACGCGCGATGTCCCGGACCCGGATCTGATAATCCGCACATCCGGCGAGCAGAGGCTGTCGGGCCTGATGCCGTGGCAGAGCTGTTATTCCGAGTTCTATTTCTGCCCGAAACTGTGGCCCGATTTCTCGAAAGAGGATTTCCAGGACGCACTCAGGGTATACGAGCACAGGACGCGGAGATTCGGGAAATAGATACTGAAAAAGTGCGAAGATGGCATCCATTATAAAAGATATCCCAATAATTTCTTATCATAAGCCACGGTAGCTCAGTTGGCAGAGCACACCTGATTCTTTTAGGCCTTTTTATTACTAAAAGAATCTGTGAAGCTGAAGTATCCAACCGGGTAGCCGGAAACGGTGGGGTCGCTTGTTCAAATCAGGCCCGTGGCAATTTTTCTTCTGTCACTCCAGCAGACCTAGGAAGGCTGCAGGAAAAATTGCCAGCCATGACCGAAGGTCATGCAATGGCAAATTTTTTTTAAAAATAGCGGGATAACCTCATTCCTCCAAAAACGAAAACCATTTATATTCTCTCCAATTATAACAGAATAACAATACAGCCAGCCTCCGCAAGCTCGAAAGCGATTTGATGAAAAATTTCCTTCGCCCGAGCCCGGAGAGTTTGCAATAAGGGTAGAAATATGAGATTCAACGACAGCAGCTGCTCAATGATGATGATGCGCGCGCCGGCGCCGGGACAAGCGAAAAGGCCATCGATGAGGATACGGATAAGCACGCCCCCTGGGGCGAACGCATTGGACGGCCCCAAACCGCTTCTTGAGCAGGAATATGTGAGATGCGCTTTCCATGACCCGAAAAACGCGATAGTGAAAAGGAGCACGGGCGAACCCATGGATGAGGGCCTTATGAGGAAGACGGGGTTCCTGTTCGTTTCGCATGGATTGTGCGGACCATGCGCGAAGAGGATTGATAGCGAAATCGATTCCATCCCGCCGCTTGGAGGCCCGGATGGTTTCGGAAGGCTCAATCCGAACATGAAATAAGAATTGCTCAGCGGGCCATTGATCATTATCATTCGATTTCTTTTATTATTTCCAAGAGCCTCGGATAACTGGTGAATCCCGAACCTTCGTTTATATGCCCCGCGTTGTGCTCGATGATGAGTTTCGCCTCGAGCATCTTCGCCAATCGCTCGCCTTCCTCCAGTTTGATGTACGGGTCGTCGTCAGAATTTATGATGGCAAAGCCGCCGGATTTCTGTTTTATCTTTTTCCAATCGAACGGTTTGTCGACGAAGCCTTTTATCTCGGGGATTCCGAGATCCTTGCCGAATCCAGCTACCAATATCACTTTTTTCGCGCGCTCGGTCCCATCGAAACTTTCAAGGAGTCGCAAAATCGTGGGGCATCCGAGCGAATGGCCTATCAGGACCCAATCGTCTTTTTTTTCAAAACATCCGACTTCGTCCCGGATTGTCGCGAGCCATCGCTCGGGTTTTGGAGTATTCGTGTCTGGAAAATCTGGCGAACGGACGTCGTGCCCTTGTTTCCGCAGTTCATCCTGGAGCCATCCGCTCCAGCAGCTGCGCCCGTCGCCTCCCCAGCAATGGAAAAGAAAGAATCTCATCGTAGATGCTATCGCAAGCAAAGATTATTACCGCTTTGCCGGTTCAGAGCAAAATGATATCTTTCTCATCGAATGGGCATGCTATTGTTGTGCCTGATGACGGAGCAGGAGCCCCGATTGCCGATGTCGGAGGCGCCGGGGGCAGGCGATTGTAGGCCTTCCTGCCATCGATCTCGATACCGAGAATGGAATCCGAGAGCTCGCATGAAAGCGTTTTCCCGTCTTTTGCAGCCTCCACAGCCCTTGCGAATAATTCCGAGTAGTAGAAGCTCCGGATATTCCGGGCAACCTGCCAGAAGTCGGGCGCGTTTATCTTTTCTTCATTCGATTCAGGGAATTGTGATTCGAATCTGTTGAACGCGGATATCATGTCGTCGAACTTCAATGCCATCTTTTCGTAGAAGGCCAGGTGGGCCGTGAAGTCTTTTCCCTTCCTTGCGGCATCCCATTCTTCATCGGTCGGGAAATCGTCGAGCAGGCTATCCAGCTTGTCCAGCTCAGGGCGTGCTTGCAGAAGTATCTTGTCCTTCGCATCGATTGCGATATATGTCAGGAGATATGAACGCATGAGCGCGCTTTTCGGATTATGGGCCATCTCGGCCTTGATTTTGGAGATGGTATCATCCTTGAGCTCGCGGACCTCCTGCATAGAAGACGATATTTTCTTCGAGATTGCTATTTCGCGTTTAATCAAGACGCTATGGAGCCTCAATGACTTGCTGCTGAAATCGTAGAATTTGTCTTTCATGTAGGCATCCATGACGAATTTGCGCTCATCGCTGATGGAGAGTTCGGATTCGAGCAATTGGGAAAGCTTAACCTTTTGGGATTCGTCAAGGCTTTTCCAGACATGATGGGCGAATTCATGGTGGATGGTGCTGTCGTTTATCAGCTTCCCAGGCATGCCATAGTAAAGGATCATGCGGCTCGTGCCGTCTTGGTTCGGGATAAGGCTTCCGCCGAGATCCCGGTTGTCCAAGATGCCCTCTTTCTCTTCATCGTTGATATTCAGGATGCCGAGCAGATTGATAGGGAAACTGCGGGGAATGATTCGGACCTCGGTGATTCCTTCGGCAAGCTCGTGAGGATAGGATGCCAGCTCTTTCTGCACCTGTCCGCTCGATCTGATCGTTTCGCAGATTGATTGCACCTGCTTCGCTTCATAGGATACCTGGTGGAGATCTTGGTAGTTCCGGCATCCCCTTTCGCCTGCTCCGGTTCCCAGAATGAACATTGAGGATAAGCACAGGGATTTCGAAGCGGCTCTGGAGATTGACTTGAACCGTTCCCACGGCGTCTTGGCTTTGGCCGGGGATGGCGGCGCGCTTTCTGTGGGCGGGTGAAGATGTTTCATAAAATGTTATTAGATGCAAGTAATTAAAAATGGCAGGCAATGGATGCGATCCGATTCAATAGTGATATCGAAAATGCTGTTCACAGCAGCTTCAGTTTCCCGAAAACAGCATCCAGTTCGCTCTCTTTCCAAGGCCCTGCCCCGAAACATGTCAATGACCCGGGCTCCACCTGCGTGTGCCCGGCATCGCGAACCAGTTCGCACGGGATTCCCACCGCTTTCGCCTTGTTGTAGCAATCGAGGAGCTCCTCTTCGCTTCCGACCTTCAGGACCACTTTCATTTGGCCCTCGCTTTTCCAGGCTGAAGCAATCTCGGGATTCTTCGATTTCACGCGCTCGTAGGACATGAGGGATGCGTGTGCCACTTGGGCGCTTAATTTTCCGCTGGACATCTTCAAATCTTTTCTCGCGACGATAACTTGTTTAAACATATAATCACGAATTAATTGACCTTATCCTTAAATGTTCTTTAAAACGCAGCATCTTCCTTTTCAGGAACATTTCGCCACAATCTTTATACATCCAAAAACAAATCGTGCGCGCGTTGTTACCATAGTATCTGCAAGTCCAAAGATTCTTCCCGACCTTTTTAAAATTATTAGGTATTCCTAGCTCTTTATTGATAACTTGAGTGATGGATAAAATGAACGATTCGTTAGAGCCAACAAAACAGATCTTAATAGTGTTTGGATAATTAAACATTATTGAACCATCACCATCAAAATATCCTCTAATAAAATGTCTTAGAAAAGGGCGTGGCATTCTCGGAATCCTGAATTTGTGCATTTTATTTGGTATACACCCTAAGCTTATGAGATCGTCGCATAATTTACGGCTGTTTATTCGAAGAAGTGCATATGAAGAAATATACTTCTTTGAAGGAACTAGTTGTCTTATTTTTTTTATTGGACAATTAGACATGAGAACCGAACGGATCTTTTCTAATATTTCTTTATCCTTAAATGCCAGTTTGATCCTGAATGTCCTTTTATCTGGAGTAATGTTACCATCGCTAAAAAGCCAGCCAAGAATATACGCCATTTCTCGAGTCCAATGGTTAAAAAAGGTTTCATCGAGCGAATATTTTCTTGGTTTGATATGGGTTTCAAGATCCAAACGATTGGCTTTATGGTAAATAGAAAAAAAACTCCGGCCGGGAAGATATTTTTTAAAATCTCTATCTTTTCCGTAGTACATCTTGAGGAGAACGAGTTCTCTTTTAGTCCAATTATAACTGGGAGTTGTTAGCCCATGAAAATTCAAGGCCCTTTGAACAGTACTTCGTCCAATATTATTTTCTTTGGCAATATCAATGTAGGTTTTGCCATTTTTTAATTGGTTCTCAAGATAATTTTTATTCCGGTATACTTTCATAATTCAAATGGAATTTTGAGATATAAAAGGAAAATGAGGGGTTATTTCCGCACGTGAGTCAAGGCTCTTTCGTTCTGGCGATGTAATGCTCATAGCATATCTGGAGCACCCGGCCCCAGTCAATCGGTCTGCCAGCCGGATAAGTCACGTCCCCGGCCTTTGCCTTGAGCCTCTCTTTCTCTGCACGCGCAGCATCGCCCCTACGGGCGTCCTCGTCCATTATCTTCGGGATTTCATCGACAAGCGCCAGAAGCGATTTCGCGGTCTCTGCGATATCCTCGACCCTGGAGGTGGCACTGTTATCACGGGAGCGTATCACATACAGGTTGACATGATTTATGCGCCAGACACCCGAATCATCAGGGCTTTTGCTGGGCCCGCTCAGGCACTCGAGCACCTGCAGGTTCTTTGCTTGGAAAATAACTGAGAACCCCTTGTCGCTTGCCGCTTTATCGACGTTTTCGCCAAGATGCGCCTCTTCGGTCTGGATCGTGAGCTCGGCCAGGACCTTCATTGGTTCGCCTTCCGAGAGCACGAGCTCCACCCGTGCATCTTTCCCGCATCTTTTCTTGAGTTCATCCCGGGCGACCTGGAATTCTAAAAGCTTCTTCTCAGCTTTCGGGGATGAATCCTCTCCTTTGGCAGGAGGGTGGGACATGTAAAGGGCTTCCTTGACAAGCGCGTCCTTCGCGTCCATGATTGGGGCGGCAAGCACTCTGGCTTCTGTCATTGCCGGGCGTGCCGGAACAGTAATCTGCTTTTTTTCTTCTATGGGAGGGTGGCGAAGCTGCCTTGCGGGATGCATTATTGGTCACCTGTGGAGACACGCGAAGGTTAAGCTTATAAACGTCTGTCACAGGGCGCGAAGACGGGCGAAGTTGAGGATGGTGTTGAAGAAGACCTCACCGACTCCGGAAGCGTGCTGAAGAATGGCGTGGTCAGCGAAGGAGATGGGTGAGCGTAAGAAGGAATGAATACTGGAGTCTTGGGGAAAACACTATCGACCCCGGAAGCGTGCTGAAGAATGATGTAGTCAGCGACGGATATTGGTGCTCCTGAGATTTCGAGGTCAAAAACCTCGAATATTTGAGTTCGGATCGCCGAACTCAAAGAGGAAAGAATATAGGAGTCATGGGGAAAACTTCAGCTCCCCAGCTTCCAGTATTTCTTGTTCTTGATGAAAAGCTTCTGCACCTCGATTATATCCAGGTAGAATGCGTTCTCATCACGGTGGAGGCGGCGCAAAATCCGGTCCGCGCCGTTCGGCCCGACCCCATAGGTCGAAAGGGCTATCAGCGCGCGCTTGCCGTATGTGGATATGAGGCCGGCCGCGAATTCGGAGTCATTCCCTTTCGGCTTCCCTTCCCGATCGGCTATCGTATATCTCCTCTTCCCGCAATTATGGCATATTATTATTTCTGGCGCACCGGCAAGGTGCATGAATCTCGTGGCTCCGCAGTCCAGGCACACAAGATGCAATGTCTTCGTGAGCGAATTCTCCTTGAAAGCCGCGATCATGCGTTCGCGCGGCTCGAAGGCCCCGCCGGTATCTCCTCCTGAGAAACGTTCGATGCCGATCTTCGCGAAATAGCTGGGTTTCCCCGTCTTCATATCCTTGGCATCGACTATCAGTTTTATTTTCCCGCTTTTTATTTTCCCGAGGAGCTCCTCGGTCTTCTCGACATCGAAGAACCTTGCGAAAATAGAACGTATCGTTTCCTCATAGACGACAGAATAGCGCATGGCTTCGATGAAGCGGTTGGATATCGTCGCGTCCTCAGAAAGAAGGCCGAACATCCTGCCGACATGAAGGAACCTGAGCTTCAGCATGGTGGAACCTATCAAGGCTTCCTGGAGGCTCGCGCGCACATTCCGGATATCGTTGAAGCACCTGAGTATATTCTCCTGCGCAAGCGGGTATGGAAGCTTCACCATCACCCTGTATGGATCCGAGACAGCCCGGACGCTCTCGCCGATCAGGCGCGTGAGGTTGCGCGAAAGCAGCCTCGCGAGGCATTCGTTCACCTTGCTCCCGAAACATGCGTGGATGACGATGAGGTCCTGCACGATTTCTATCACGACGGTCTTGTCATCCGGCAATGGCGTGATGTCTCTCTTTAGCTTCCGCATCTTCCCGACGCCTTGCGCAACCTCGAATGAGACGGGGATGTCTTCGCCTGTCCAGGAAGGGACTACGATGTCGAGTGCTGATGACGGTTCTGCAAGCACCTCGGTCTCCGTGATGTCTATGACTTTCCACGGCATGCCCCTCGAGAAGAACGATACGCCTGATTCGAGATTCACCACGAACTCCTCGTCGAGGCTCGAGATTATCCTGTTGCTTATCACGTCCTTCATGGCAAAACGCTTCGTCTTCGGTATCGTGCTGAGGTAGGAGACGAAATACGGGCGCGCCCGGGAAGCAGTACGGATATGGATGTCTTTTCCATCTTCATCATAGAAGATGAGCCCCTCAGAATAGAGCTGGAGCGCGACCATGCGGAGCTTCTCGTAATCTATAGAATACGCGTACGAGCGCGAGAGGATGGAATGCGCCTGCGCCAAAGTCATGCGGCCTATATCCAGGCAGAGCCCGACCAGCTGGTGGGCTATCACATCCAACGCGCCGCGTTCGACCTTTTTATCCTCTATCCAGCCGTTCGCGGCAAGGGTCGCTACGACTTCGCTCTCCAGTTGATCATCGAAATCGTTGTAGAAGACGACCCCTTTCGGCGTCTTGACCAGGCTGTGGCCCGAGCGCCCGACCCTTTGGATGAGCCTGAATGCCTGGTGAGGCGAGCCATACTGCATGACAAGGTTGACATCGCCGATATCGATTCCCAGTTCGAGGGAAGATGTGCAAAGGATGGACTTGAGTTCCCCTGATTTGAACCTCTCTTCGGTGCTTATGCGGATGTCCTTGGAGAGCGAACCGTGGTGCACTTCGATGGGAGCCCCGCTTTTTCGCAGGCTCGCCCCGAGCTCTTCGGCCGTGCTTCTTGTGTTCACGAATAGGAGCGAGCGGTTCTCTTCGATGAGTTTCTTCATCTTGGCCTCGTTCATCTTCTCTATCTCGATATCCATCTTCCTGTTCTTGCCTGATTCGCAGACGGCATAAGGCCTATCTCCGAAAAGGAGCCCGGCCGCTTCTGCCTCGTTCGCGACTGTCGCGCTGATGCCGATGCGCTGGAATTCCGCTATCTGGTTCAGGCGCTCGAGGCCGAGGGATAATTGCGCTCCGCGCTTGTTGTCTAATATATCGTGTATCTCGTCCACTATCACGAAACGGACTTTGGTGAGGTGCCTGCGCATGACACGGCCCAGCATCAAGGCTTGGAGGGATTCTACTGTGGTGAGTAGGATCTTCGGAGGGGATTTCCTGTGTTTCGCGCGCTCATGCAATGTCGTATCGCCGGTACGCATGTCATGGCTTATCTCAAGACGGTCGCACCACCATTCGAATCTGCCTTTGAGGTCGCGGGATAAAGCACGTAATGGAGTGATGTAAAGCGCTTCTATCCCTTCTTCAGATTCATCATCTGTGTTCTTGCGGGAGATCTGCGCTTCCTTTATCTTCTCGAGAATCGGAAGAAGAGCGCTTTCTGTCTTTCCATAGCCTGTGGGCGCGAGTATCAGGACATTTTCGCCGGCAAGGACCCTGGGGATGGCGAGTTTCTGTATCTCGGTAAGCTCGCCGAACCGTTCCCTCACTAATTGGGCTACGTCGGCCATGGAA
>CAILMU010000092.1 GCA_903835325.1 uncultured Microcaldota archaeon
AAATAAATCTTACTGAGGTTTCCCAGATGCTAAGGCCTGAGAAACTTGAAGCAATACGGTTGCTCCTGCAGGCATTAGAGCTAAAATGCTAAAATTTCTTCTTTTTATCCTAGGATGCCAGTTCGTAACTGGATATGAATGGAAAATAGCCCCGACCGGATTCGAACAGAAGAAACGCAGGGAGGGGGGCGCCCCTCCCTTCATTTCTCTCTACGTTTCTGATTCCCTCCCCCCGAAACCGGGAACCGCCAAAGTCAAAGCGTTACAGCATTAGAAAAACAGGAAAATTATTAGCCCCGACCGGATTCGAACCGGTGTCAAGAGATCCAGAGTCTCCTATCCTTGACCGCTAGACGACGGGGCTGTAAACAAATAGCAACGAGTGAATGTTAGATAAGGAATAAAAAGCGAACATCCGCCGCCTTCCCACGGATGCTGTTTCAGCCGCGCTCATGCAAGCCTATCGTGATTATGCTCAGGTCGTCGTCCGCGCAGATGCGCACGCGCTGACCATCCGTCCACATCTTTCCGTTATCCTGTATCGCGTCCCGCATCCTTCGGCCAATTGTATAAGATAATGCTTCCCCGGCCCCGATGCCTTCGGCCTGGCCGTTGCGGATTATCCTCTCCATATCAGCGCAGCCGCCGATGCGCCTGACGAATCCGTTCTCATCAGTCTCGAAGAATACGTTTTTTGTCAGGCCGTCGCTCGCAAGGAGCAGGGAAGCGCCTCTTTCCAGCCTTCCCTTGACGGTCATGATGTTATGGGCGTCATAGTCGCCGGTAACGGCATACGGCCTTAGCAGGAAGTTCCTGGCCATCGCGTACATCTCCGGGGTCAGGGAGGTCTCCTCCAGGGGCTTCTCCATCATGCCCTCTTTAGTCGGGACCACCACGCGGTCCATGTCCGAAATCATTTCCACTGTTCTCCCCACTTTGTATAGCGCCGAATCCCCGAGCATGCTGCAGCTGTATCTGCCGTCGGCATGCAGGAACGACAACACTGCCGTGCTGCCGTCTTCGAAGGATTCGAAAATCCCGGAGTTCAGGCAGGAGTTTATAGCCATGCGGAGTATCAGCTGGCTTTCGAGCGCGGTCTCTATCCATCCCCTTTTCGAATCCGCGAGCCTCATCAGCCTCTTCGCGAGCTGCTCCGAGACATTTCCGCCCCCCGGGCCGAAACCGTCGAACACCCCTGCCATCGCCACCTTGTCGGATATGCAGATTATCGCGGTATCCTGGCACTTCTCCTTCTTCCTCGCCCTGGAGACTGTCCCGAAGAACCTGAAACCGCACTGCGCCCCGCTCGCCCTGGCGTCCCCGGTGCGGTCGCTGGGAAGAAGACAGAGGAACTGTCCGCCCTTCGCTGGGGTGGTGCTGCCTTGCATCGGAGATGCTATCGGGCGCTCAAGGGCTTTCATGCATTTAATACACTTATATACATTTTTTAATACTATCCAAGCCGAAAAACCGGCCATTCCAGCCCCGTAGCGGCCCAAACAACACATAATTAGATTTTAAATAACTCTTTAAATGTTACGCACCAACAAGGATTGCACAGAGGCAAGTCAAATGGAAGAAGATGAATTTTCGCCGGCCGAGTTGTACATAATCGCGAGCCACCATCCGGCAGACGAAGTGCGCCTCCGGGCCATCGAGCAGCTCGTCCGTATCGAGGACCCTGATGCCGATGTAATCTCGTTCGGTTTCCGCGCACTCGCCAAATACACTACCGACGGGTGCGATGACGGATTCGCAAAAGAGGTCAATGACATTTTCCAGAAGCAGGTCGCGAAATTCGAGGAGAAACTGGAGAACATGGCCCGCAGCGGCATGTACCGCCAGATAATCGAGCTTTCCCGCAGCCGTGACCTGCCGCTCTCGCTTGTGGAGAAGGCGAGGCGCTTCAAGCCGATATCCGCCGAATGCGCAAACCGCGGGGCCGAATATTTCAGCCACAACCGCTCTGTCCAGGAAGAGCTCATCGCTGTCGAATCCGACAAGACGCTACCGGTGAAAACCCGCATGAAAGCCCGGGAGTTCCTCCAGCTGATTGCCCGGATGGCCTTCGAGATACCGCATCCGGACACGATAGACCTTGTCGAGGATGCGGCCAATGAAGGCAGGGACGCTTCCGGCCGGGATAGCAAAAAGAAAGGCGGGCCGAAGCCGACCGAGCGCCTGGCTCTCCTTGACAACCATATGCTCTTCATCCTCGCGCTTTACCATCCCGACGGGAATATGCGAAAGGCATCCGCCGCCATCTTCTGCCTGAAAAAGGAATTCACGCTCGATACGATATCGCATGGGACCCGGATAATCACGCGGGAACTGAACGCCCATGGCGAGACAAGGAAGGCCGACCCTTGGTACAAGAACCTCAAGAAAGTCATCGGCGACATGGCGTTGCCGGTGATACGCAGGCACATCAAAGAGCTCGAGGGCGCGTCTCTCTCCGGCTCGTTCCAGGAGCTCGATACGATATCCAGGGACAAGCGGATGCCGAAGACGATCCGGGAGAAGGCCGCCGAGCTCAAGCCAATCGCGGCGCGCTCCGTGATACTTAAACTGGTGTCCGACCCGCTCAGCAGGAAAATCCACAACGAGCTCGCATTGGTGAGCATGGACCCATCTATGCCCTTGGAAATCAGGGCCGAAGTGAATTCCGTGCTCCAGGGCCTCGCGCGGAATCTGGAACGCACCAGCCAGCCCGCCCCTTCACGCGCGGAGCTCGAGCGGAAAACCAAGACAAATGAGCTGGCGACGCTTTTGAGGACTATGAGGCCGCCCCCGCCATCGAAACCCCCCGACGTTGTTCCCGGGATAAAATCGCTCGCGAAACTGATGAGCAACTAGGCCGGGTCTTTGCCTCCTTTAGCTGGAACTAGGATAGGCTTGGAACCGAACTACTGCGTTGCTGATTG
>CAILMU010000093.1 GCA_903835325.1 uncultured Microcaldota archaeon
CCAATTCGAGGTTCGCTCAGAACTGGGATAGACCTGGGTCCGCCGTTCCATTTGTTCGTGTACCACCAGACTTGCCATCAGTGCAGCGATGTCCAGGTAGAGCTCACGGTTCTCGGTCGCGTCCATCATGGAGAATTGTTCTTCCACGAAGCGTGTGTCATATTTGCCAGTGATGAAAGGATAAGTGCTCATCATGGTTTGATGAAATGGAATGTTCGTGCGCACACCGAGGATACGGTACTCCTCCAATGCGCGTCGCATCCGAACGATGGCCTGGGGGCGGTTTTCCCCCCAGACGATCAGCTTGGAAATTAGCGGGTCGTAAAATGTCGATATCTCAAAACCAACGTACACGCCGGTATCGATACGAATCCCGGGACCAGATGGCAGCTGCGCCATTGATATGCGTCCCTTTGAAGGCAGGAAATCGTTATATGGATCCTCAGCACTAATACGGCATTCGATTGCTGCTCCATGTCTCTGGATATCTTCCTGTTGGCGATTCAAATGCCGGCCATTGGCAACCCGGATTTGTTCGACAACGATGTCGATCCCAGTGACAGCCTCGGTAACTGGATGCTCGACCTGCAGCCGGGTATTCATCTCAAGAAAATAGAAATTCTGCTCTCTATCTACAAGGAACTCAATCGTTCCAGCGTTGGCATATTCCACGGAACGTGCCGCCTGGATGGCTACGGCTCCCATGCGTTGGCGCAAATCCTCATTGCCGGCGAGCAGGGGCGATGGAGACTCTTCAATAATTTTTTGGTGGCGACGCTGGATGGAGCACTCACGCTCACCCAGGTGGATCACATCTCCGTATTGGTCGGCCATGATCTGAAATTCAATATGGCGGGCTCCATCGATGGATTTCTCCAGATAAACATTCGCATCCCCGAAAGCAGATTCGGCCTCGCGCCGGGCAGACTGAAGCAGTTCAGGCATTTCCTCAGCGTTCAGAACCTCGCGAATGCCCATTCCGCCGCCTCCAGCAGTTGCCTTGACAAGCAGTGGGAAGCCAATTTTCGGTGCAAGGGCTAGCAATTCATCGTCCCGAAGAGGTCCTTCGCCTTCCGTTCCAGGTACGATCCTGACTCCAGCTTTGGCAACGGTGGCGCGTGCAGTGGCTTTATCCCCCATGGCAGCAATCGATGAAGGCCTGGGGCCAATAAAAACCAAACCGGCATCCGCACAAGCTGCGGCGAAATCTGCGCGTTCGGCCAGGAAGCCATATCCTGGGTGGACAGCATCTGCCGTACATTTACGGGCAATATCTATGATTTTGTCACCGCGCAGGTAGGAATCACGCGCCGGGGAAGGGCCGAGAAGATAAGCCTCGTCTGCGTATCGGACATGCATCGCATGGCGGTCAGCCTCAGAGTAGATGGCTACTGTCTTGATCCCTAGTTCCCGGCAGGCACGCTGGATGCGGACAGCGATCTCCCCGCGGTTGGCGATAAGCAGTTTCTTAAACATCCTAAATCTGGGGCATCACGCTCAACTTTTTTTCACCGACGAATTCACAGAAGAACCGAAGTTGTAAATTGAGTTGTTCGGCGAAAAGCTGCTTGCCGGTGGATGTGAAGAGGGGATTCTTCTCACGATACTGCTCGAGACG
>CAILMU010000094.1 GCA_903835325.1 uncultured Microcaldota archaeon
CAGCGCCGTTTCATATCAAAGCACTTCGGCGATTCTCTTGAGAAGCTCTATCTCGCTCTCCACATCGTCTTCGTGCGCCACAGATACGGTCGAATGGATGTACCTTGTCGGGATGCAGATGGCGATGGACGGGATTCCGCCCTTGATATTGTAGACAGACGCCGCATCGGTCGCTCCGCCTTCGAATACCTCGAGCTGGATGTCTATCTTGGCTTTTTTCGCGATATCGAGGATATCCTTAGTGAGCGACTTATCCGAGATGTTCCCCCTGCCCGCGGCTTCGACAAGGCAGATGGCCGGGCCTTTGCCCAGATAAATCGGGGCATCGTCAGGCTTCAGCTCCGGGTGGTCGCCTGCGACTGTTGTGTCCACAGCGATGAACGCCCTCGGCTCCAGATGATAGCTCGCTATCATCGCGCCTTTCCCGAAAGTCGATATCTCCTCCTGCGATGTGCCGACAAGGATGACATTGGGTTTCAGGCCTTTGGCCAGTTGAAGCAGGGCATAGCACCCTAGGCGGTTATCCAGGGCCTTTCCGCACATCATCGACTTCCCCATCCTGTGGAAGCCGGCAGGGAACGTGGCTGTGCTGCCTATCTCTATCCCCATCTTCCTGACCTCTTCGGCCTTGTTTGCTCCGACATCTATGAACATGCTCCGGTAATCCACCACTGTCTTCCTCTCCTCGTCCTTCATGATGTGGGGGGGCTTGCTCCCGATGACGCCATATATCGGCCCGTGCTTTGCCTTGAATACGACCTGCTGGTTCATGAGCGTCCGGTCGTCTATCCCTCCTATCTTGATGAACCTGATGAAGCCTTTCTCATCGATATGCTTCACCATGAGGCCTATCTCATCCATATGCGCAGCCAGGATGAGGGGTTTCTCTTTGATGGATTTATATGCGAGCACATTCCCGAAATTGTCAATCTCTGTCTTCAGGCCTGCTTTCTTGAACGCTGCAGCCATGATGCCTGCTATCTCGCTCTCTTCCGAGCTGACCCCGTCCGCTTCCGAAAGTTTCGCCATCAGTTGATAATCCATATATGACACCATCTTCACATCTTCAGTTCCTCTGCTATCCTTATTAACACTTTTCCGCAATCTATTGAATCGATCACGATGCTGGAGAACACATTCATCCATATCCCGAATTTCGGCCCAAGGCGTGAGCGGCGCCTCTGGAGCACAGGGATACGGACATGGGACGATTTCCTTTCCCGTTTCGGCTCTTCCCCGTTCCACAAGTCATATTGCTCGCTGATTTCAAGTTCGATTTCCGCGCTTAATTCGAAAGACGCGGTATTCTTCTCGAACCATCTCCCGAACAGCGAGACATGGCGCGCTTTCCCTGTTTTCAACAAGGTCGCCTATGTCGATATCGAGACTACGGGGCTCTCGGCCACAGACAACGACCTGACCGTGATAGGCTTATACGACGGTTTCCGCACTTATAGCTATGTGCGGGGCTTCAATCTCGACGATTTCCGGCATGACATAAGGAAATTCGATATGGTCGTGACATTCAACGGCTCGCAATTCGACCTGCCGTTCATCCGGAACAGCATGAAAGGGATTTCGCTCCCTCCGCTGCATTCTGATCTGCGTTTCGTGCTCCAGTCGCTCGGTATGATGGGCGGATTGAAGCGGATAGAGGAGAAGTTCCATATCGAGCGGGATGACGATTTGAAAGGCCTGACGGGTTATGATGCCGTGAAGCTCTGGCAGAGATATGTGAAGCGCGGGGACAAAAACGCCCTCGACACGCTCGTTCG
>CAILMU010000095.1 GCA_903835325.1 uncultured Microcaldota archaeon
GAGCAGGTGTCGGCAAGCACAGACAAGCGCGAGTACAATCCCGGAGAGATTGTGAAGCTCTATGCGCTCGATCCGAACGCTGTAAGCGCTGTCGCTGTCCTTGACAACGGCACTGTCTTCTATGTCGATCTGCCATTCACGATACCGCTCATATTCACCAATGTGCAGCGCATATACCAGGCTTATTGGTGGTTCATATTCATCTCGCTCATCGCGAACCTGGGATTCGCCTTAGGCATGGCAGTCATCAATAGGAATAAAGCCGCAACCGGAAATGCAGTGGAAAAAACCGAGAAAACCGAAGGGTGGAATCCATGATAATCGCGGTAGGAGGGCTCACTGGGAGCGGGAAGAACACGCTTGGCGGGAATCTCGCGAAAAGCCTCGGTTACAGGCTGGTATGCCCGACCTTCAAGGACCTCGCTGCGAAAGAGGGCATCCCGCTGATGGAGTTCCAGAAAAAGGCCGAAAAAGACCCGGATATCGACAGGAAATTCGATGCGCTCCTGAAGGAAGAGGCTGCCAAAGGCGACTGCGTCGTGACGACATGGCTCGGGCCGTGGATGGTGGATGCTGACCTAAGGATACTCGTCTACGCTTCAGAAGATGAGCGGGCCAAGAGGTTAGCAGGGCGGGATAAGATGGGCCTTGCTGAAGCCAAGAAGCACCTGATTCAGCGCGATGATGAGAACAGGAGAAGGTACAAAAAGCTCTACAATATAGATATATTCGACCAATCAGTATATGATATCTCGATAAACAACGGCAGGATGAGCGCAGAGAGGGCCGGGGAGGTCGCGCTCGCGATAGCGAAATCATGGAAAAAATAGAGCCCGGGAAGATAGCGGAGGGTGAAATTTATGGGAGCATTCGATATAGGGCATTCGTGCATCGTCACGGCTGGGAGAAGGGTCGGGACAGAGGTCATCGTGGTGAGATTGATAGAGCCGAGTTTCGTTCTTGCAAAGGACGAGAAAGGGAAAGAAAGGAAATACTCCATGAAGCATCTGGAGCCGAAAGTGAAATCGCACTGAAGGGCATTTTTCTTATTATTACTTTTTCTTTTCAATAACCTGCGCAAGGACCCGTACTCACAGGGACCCCCAAAAGGGCGCTGATGACTATGGGGATAAAAAAGTAGACCAGAAATCCGATTATAGCTAAGATGAATGATGCGATCGCCAAAATCCCCATCGGTTTGCTCTTGCTTTTCCAGAATCGTGAAAGAGAGAAGAAGATGATGGCAAGCACGAATAGAACGACCGTTCCCTTTAAGAGGAAATCTTGGACGACTCCGCAGATTGGCCGCATCGAAGTGGCGAACGCCATCCCCGCGATCAATGCGAGCAGGATTAAAACCTTGTTCCGCATACAATTTTGATTATCGATTCGAATCTTTATTTAAACGGAGCGAAACTGCATGGCGAGCGAAGAAATCGAGCGTCTTCTTGACGATGGAGTCGTCGTCATCAACAAGCCCCCGGGCCACACCAGCCACGAGATAACCGGTTTCGTGAAGAAGATAACCGGCGCAAAACGCAGCGGACACGCAGGCACGCTGGACCCGGATGTCTCCGGAGTGCTGCCGGTCGCTATCGGGAAAGCGACGAAATTATTGCGCTACATCGCAGGCAAAGAGAAGACATATGTCGGGATAGTCCGCTTCAAGAAAGAGCAAACGCAGAGCGAAATCGAAACTCTTTTCAAAAAGTTCACGGGCGAGCTCGTACAGACACCCCCGAAGATGAGCGCGGTCCGGAAAGCCCCGCGCAAGAGGACGGTCTATGAGCTCAAGCTTCTCGAAGTCAATGGCCACAACGCGCTTTTCATCACGCGCGTTGATGCAGGGACATATATCCGAACGCTCTGCGAGGATATTGGGAAAATCTGCGGGGGCGCGAGGATGGAGGAGCTACGCAGGATTGCTGTCGGTAGGATTTCAGAGAAGCAATCCCACACCATGGAAGAGCTCATCGATGCGATGTGGTTCTACAAAGAGAAGAAAGACCCCTCGCTTCTCCTGCGCATGATAAAGCCGCCTGAGCGCTTCATCGATCTCAAAAAAGCGTTCATCAAGGAGAGCGCCCTGGATTCTATTTTCTCTGGGGCGCAGGTCATGGCGCCCGCGCTCGAATCACTGGAGACGGGAGTCCAGAAGAACGACCGCGTCGCGATGTTTTGCGGCGACAGATTCATTGGCGTGGGGATAGCCCAGCTTTCAGCTGAGGAGGCCAAGAAATCCGGACACGGCCTCGCGATAAAGCTCGAGCGTGTCCATAAAGGCTGACTGATCCTGGGAAAAGAGTAGGGCTGAAAGAAAAGAGGGAATAAAATAAAAAAATCAGGACGCCCGGTGATCTCTTTTTATTGGCAGACGACCTTGGTGACGGGCACTATGTCGGTTATGTTCTGGCATTCGTTCCTTGTCCTGGTCTCGTCGTGGCAGTCATCCACCGTCGGGTCGCTCATGACGAAGATAGCGCATGATGCAGAGCTTATCGGGTCGCCAGGGTTGTAGAACTGGTTGAAGTCGAAGACACCGGTCTGGTTCGGAGCGATAGTCAATGTCTGCGGCGTTTTTATGAACTGCCCGCCAGTCACCGTGTAGTTGGCCCCTACTGTCCAGTCGCCGGATGCCTGCATGTCGAGATTGTGTATCGACATCATGCAGCGCGTCATCGCGTTCGTGCAGAATGTGCAGTTGCTGAGCAGGCCGCCAGCGCATGGTCCGTCGGCGCTGCAGATATTCACGAGCGGGAGGGCCACTGCGTCGTATTCCAGCTTCCTTGACCCGCAGACCTGTATCGTGTATGAGACCGGCCCGCATTCCTCATGCACCTGCTTGACCTGGTTGGTCTCGTTGTGGCATTGAGGCTGCGTCGGCTGAACTGGCTGCTTGGTCGGCTGCGTCGCCGGAGGCGTTGTGCAGCCTGCGAGCAAGAGGATGGAAAGCATTCCAATCAATATGAGATACTTCAAACTGATCACCGAGGAAGTATCGGGTGGCAGGTTTTTATTGATTTCGTAGGTGTCGCAGGTTTTCTTCAATGTCTCAGGGTGACTTGGCGCCTCATAGGAGCACCGATATCCGTCGCTGGCTACGTATTCTTCTGCACGCTTCCGGGGACGATGAGGTCTTCTTCTATGTCTCCGGGTGACTTGGCGCCTTTCACTTCGCACGTTCCGCAGCCGTGCTTCAGCCCCGTCGCGCGCCCGAGCGATACCCCCATGAGATAAGTTTAATTCCACTCGTATTCCATATATCGGTCATGCCGGAAGCGATGCGCATCAAGGGGAAGGATATCGGAGCAGAGCGCGCCAAGCAGATGGCAGAACCTATAGATTCGACATATGAAAGGCGGGATATGCTGAAGCAGATGAATTCCACGCTCGCTAAGCAGCTCGAGGACTTGAACAAACGCCTCAATGCGGCCTGGGATCGCGAGCTGCCGAAACTTGAGACGAGGCTGGGGCGGGCCAGGAACAGGGCATCGGCCGCCGAGGATGAATTCACCTCGAATTTCAATCCGCTCAGGTTCTTCGAACTGAAA
>CAILMU010000096.1 GCA_903835325.1 uncultured Microcaldota archaeon
GTTGCCGGTGATCAAAGCGCCAAGGCCGTCGTACATCATGGCACCAAGGACATGGGCCGCCGTATGCATGCGCATGAGCTTGTATCTGCGGTCCCAATCGAGGACGAGATGGACGGATTCGCCGACCTGCAACAGCGCTTCCCGGTCGAGTGCGTGGATGATTTTCCCATCCTTTTTCGAGACTTCGACGATGCCATACCCTATCCCCGCGCGTGTAATGATTTTCCCGGTATCGCTCGGCTGCCCGCCCCCTCGTGGATAGAAGATGGTCTGGTCAAGGGCGATCTCCTTGCTGCTCACGGATTCGATTGTGGCATCGCATTCCTTCAGATAGCTGTCATCGAGATAGAGAAGTCTTGTCATGGATTTATAAAATGGGAAAACCAATTATTAATCTAACGAAGGGGAATGATGCTCATGGTTGTAGAGAAAAAGGTCATCGAAGCCGAAAGAATCCTGTCGCAGAATGTCCAATCCGAGGCGGCGCTCCAGCAGCAGAAGCCGAAGGTCCAGGTGACCGACGTGGTCAAGGCCATGGCGATGGTTCCCGTTCGGAGAGGAGCCACTCCGGAGAACGACATAGTTGCCAGATTCGTCGAGGGGTCGAAGCCGAAAACGCAGGATCAATATATGGCAATCCAATGCATAGCCCCGATCGCGCAGGCTATGATACTGAAGGCGCTCGAGGATCCGACGACGAGAAGAATGGAGTTGACAGCAGATTTGTATTCCCCGATGAAAGCCACCCCAATCAAGAAGGAGGCGAGCGTATGATCCCTGACCTTTTCAAGGACTGCAAGGTGCAATACGCCTACAACCAGAGGCAGAAGATATACAGCGTCCTGGTGAAGCTCGACAACCGGCCCAGGATAATAACCCTGAGGATAGGCGATGATTTCACTGAACTCTCCCTGGCAGACACGAAAGGCAATGTCCTCGAGATAATCAAGCAGGAAGAGGGCAAGGGGATGACAGTTTTCAAGGCTGATTGATATGGCTGACAATTCCTTATCCAAGATAAACGCCGCTAAGGCAGCCCTAGAATACGTCAAGGACGACATGTGCGTGGGCCTGGGGAGCGGAAGCACGACAAGGGAGTTCATCAAGCTCCTTGGTGAAAAAGTAAGGGAAGGGAAGCTGAAGAAGATAACCTGCGTGACCACATCATTCGATTCGCGCTTTCTCGCCATCCAGAACGGCCTGTTTGTCACAGAGACGGACGCCATAGATGAGATAGATATCGCAGTCGACGGGGCGGATAAGGTGACAAAGACCGCATTATTGAAAGGCGGCGGGGGAGCGCTGACCAGGGAGAAGATAATCGGCTACAACGCGAAGAAGTTCATCATAATCATAGACGAGAGCAAGGTCCATGTCGGCGAAGTGCTCGAAGGCGAGGTCAATATCGAGGTCCTGCCTTTCGCAGCACCTATCGTCATGAAAAGGCTGAAGCAGTACAAGCCGATCATCCGGATGGCGAAAGCGAAACTCGGGCCGGTCA
>CAILMU010000097.1 GCA_903835325.1 uncultured Microcaldota archaeon
GACCTCAACCCATCCAAGCAGGAGATCGCCAGAGTCACCAATCCGCGCAACGTTCGGGGCACACTGAAAGACGCCATAGCAGGAGCGGACATCTTCTTAGGCCTGTCCGTGGCAGGCATTGTGACACCCCAAATGGTAGAAAGCATGGCACAGGACGCTATTGTCTTCGCCATGGCCAATCCCGTGCCAGAGATCATGCCCGACCTGGCCCTCAAGGCAGGGGCACGGGTGGTGGCCACTGGCCGGTCCGACTTCCCCAATCAGGTCAACAACGTGCTGGGCTTCCCGGGCATATTCCGGGGCGCTCTGGATGTGCGGGCCAGCGATATCAACGAGGCCATGAAAGTGGCCGCCTCGCGGGCCATAGCCGGCCTGGTGGAGAACGTCTCCGAGGAGTGCATCATCCCTTCGCCCCTGGACAGGAGAGTTGTTCCAGCCGTGGCCGAGGCTGTCGCGCGCGCAGCCATAGAGACAGGAGTCGCCCGCGTGCCCCTGGACCCGGCCGAGGTGGGAAGGAGAGCAGAGGCTATGGTGAGGGTGCAGGAAAAGAGCGTGTGCTGATTTTTCGGGCAGAAGGGATCGCAACGGTCACCGGATGTGCGGAAGCCGGCTTTTGGCCGCCCTTCGGGCAAGTGACCAACAATTGCTGAGGTAGCAGAGATGCACCAAGTGCGACGCAAACTATAGCAAATTTTGAGCGTGTTAGGAATCAAGACATACGAGACAAAAAGCGACGGCGTAGCGTTCGATATTTTACGTTCAAGATGGTAGAGGAAATAGGAGATTGGCTTGAGGGAGACTACAGAGGCATGACTCATGAGATAATATTCTTGCATAAGGCTGAAAAATACCTTGTCAAGCTCGACATGGAAAATTATGATCTCATCGAAGAGTCCATAAAAGAGGTGAAGCTGAATCCTTATAGAAAACGGCCCCATGCAGATATTAAGAAATTGGGCGGGTTCAAGTCTCCGGTCATGTATCGGCTAAGAGTAGGCAGGCATCGGTTGGAATACTTCGTTGATGAGGCCGAACAGACGATCTATGTCATTGATGCATTCCAGAGGTCCGGGGACTCAGATTACCGATGAGGGTAAATATCAACACGGCATAAACAAGCGAGGTGATTACGAATGGAAGCCGTCGAAGTGGTAGTGGATCAAGAAAAAATAGATTGCAGTGAGACGGCATACGTTGATTCCCAATATGAATATCTACTGAAGAATAAGGACAAGGGGATCACGCTGGAAGAATTACGCCGTAGACGTGGGGTCAAGCCCTAATTTTCTTTAAAAATTTATGCGCACCATCAGGTATTAAGCTCCATTCGCGAATGAAAGACACTGGTGTTTTCGTGAATAAGCAATTAAAAAGAGGAAAAGGCAGCCAGGAACCGACGAAGAAACGATTGAAGAACAGCCTGTCCTGGAGCCTTTCCGCCTAGTTCGCGAAGCTCCTGGGGCGAAAGAAGTAGCTTGCGACCTGAATATTGGACTCTGAGCTAGCTACTGAACGAAGAGAAGGTTCAAAACGCGGTCTCAAGAACATTTGACGGAGTGCTTTTTTGGGGAAAATTGGGGGATATTTTGCAATATCGTCGCACCTGATGAGATATCAGTACTCCACTTGAGCGAGTTCGCATCACTCCGCCGATAGCGAGCCGCCTTCCTCCATGAGATACATGCTCACCGCCCTGGTCACCTCCGCCGTGCGAGAGCTCCCGCCCAGGTCCGGCGTCTTCACTCCGTTCGCCAGCGCAAGCGCTACGGCGGCTTCGATCCGGCGCGCAGTCTCCGGCTCCCCCAGCCACTCCATCATCATGGCTGCGCTGCGGATGGCACCAATAGGGTTAGCAATTCCCTTTCCTGCGATATCCGGCGCGCTGCCGTGGATGGGCTCGAATAGAGCGCGAGACGCCCCCACATTGGCGCTGGCGCAGAGGCCCAGGCTTCCCACTACTCCCGCTGCCTCATCGCTCAGGATGTCACCGAAGAGATTGGTGGTGACCAGCACATCGAACCTCTGCGGGTTCACTACCAGATTGTAGGCGACGGCATCCACGAGCATATCGTCGTACGGCACACAGCGCCGCTCTGCCACCTCCCGGCAGGTCTGGAGAAAGAGGCGGTCGCTTCGGAGGACATTGGATTTATGGACTATGGTCAGCTTCTGCCTGCCTGCGGCCAGGTCACAGGCCGCTTCGGCGATCCTCTCCGAGCCGCGACGCGTTATCACCCTCAAGGTGCGCGACTCCTCCACACC
>CAILMU010000098.1 GCA_903835325.1 uncultured Microcaldota archaeon
CCCGGGGAACCTGCCATCCGGATGCCCGTTCAGGGTCATGACATCGCAGCCGAGGCGCTCGAAAAGCTGCGGGGCTATCATGCATGCGGTCCCGTTCCCGCAATCAAGGATGAATTTGAGTTTTGGTTTGCTGCCTTCATTGCGCGCAATGATCTTTTGCGAATCGGCTTGCTTCATTATCGCTTCTATATGATCCTCGCTCGCGCGAGTGTATTTTGTTTTTTTACTTTTTTTATCTCCCGAAACGGACCCGGGGACTGGCTTTTCCATCAGCTTCTCGATCTCTTCCCCGCGTTCCTTCGAAACCGCGATGCCTTTCTCATCGACGACCTTCAGCGCGTTCCACTCTGGCGGGTTGTGCGATGCCGTTATGATGATGAGACCGTCTGCGCCGAGCTTCTTCGCCATGAATTCAGCTGTCGGAGAGCTGACCACTCCGAGATCGGTGATTTCACAACCCACTACTGAAAGCCCTGCTTCAACGCTGTCGCGGAGGACCGGACCGCTCAATCTGCAGTCGCGCCCTATCAGCATCTTCCCTCCCTTGAAGTATGAACCGATGGCCCTGGATAGCGATAGCGCGAGGCCGGGGCTGAGCGTATCGAGCTTGCCCCTGACGCCGTTTGTGCCGAAATACCTTGCCATATCAAGGAGATTGCTCGGAACGGATTTTAAAATGCGGAGCGTGCCGGAACATTTTTTGTTTCTCCCAACTTTTTAAACATTACCACACAATAGCAGATGAATACGCGAGGGTGGAAATTTAGATGAAGGTCGAACCTGTAATCGATTATTACCTTGTTCTTGGGGTTCCCAGGGATGCCAGCTTCAGCCAGATAAGCGATGCGTACGAGCGCTTGCGCTCGAGATTCGCCGAAGAGGACAGAGGGCATGGCGCTTACAGCCAGGACCTTCTGAGGCTGAATGAGGCGTATCTGAAGCTCCGCACGCCGCAAAACAGGACCTACTATGATTCACAGCTTGTTTTCTATGAGACCCATGGGAAGCGAGATGCGCGGGCTGCTCCTGCGCCAGTCCCTGCGCCATCGGGCCGCTCGATGAACCCGCCGCTTCCTGGAAACCGAGGCAGGCCGTCTCAGCCACCGGGCCACATCAGCACCAAGCCCGTCATCTGGAAGATGATAAGCGAAGAGGAACTCAGGTCGCTCGCTGAAGGGGGCAGACCATACAACCTCGATAAGCTGCTCTCCATAAGCGCATCTGCCCTCTATCCGATGAGGTCGCGGACACTGGCGGGCGGACTCGCCGTTGAGGAATACAACAAGCTCGGTTTCGCGTTCATGCTCTTCGGAATCGCGACAGATATCGGGTTCCCGGAAGAGGTACGAAGGCTCGCAGGGACCCGCGCGGTTGCGCTCTACGAGAGATGCGCACGCGGATGCGAAAAGGATGCCCCTGAAAGCGTCGCGCCCGAGGCGTCCGATGCGGCTGATATGCTTCTTTGCATGGCTGACCCTTTCCTGTACAACCGCAATACCGTTCCTGGAGGGCGCGACGAGCGATCGTTCGTAGAAGCCTATGTCCCGATGGTGGACGATGTCCGCGAATCGGCCGCCTTGGCAGCTGCGAGGTCGCTTATCCATCAGAAACGCATCGTCCGTTGCGCCTGGCTGCTCTCGAAGGCCCGCAAATGGTTCCGCCCGTTGCTGGCCGACCATCTGGCCAGGATGATAAACCAGGCTGAGCAGGAGCCGAAAGTCAATGAGGCCAAGATCGATGTAAAAAGAGCGGTCGCTGCCTTCGGGATTATCCACGACCCTCAGAGATACAGCGAGTGTATCGGCATCCTGAACAAGCGCGCGAAGCGCTCCGAGCGCGATTCCGTGAGGCCGTCCGAGAGAAGACTGCCGGAGGCCCGGCAGGTATATTTCTGCCCGAGGAAATGAGCGGGGGCAGTCTCATGACATCTTTTATTATACTTCGCTTCGATAGAGAGCGCAATGGGGCTTCTCTCGGGATTGAAAGGCATGTTCTCAGGCAGCAAGACCTCGAACAAGGGCCAGGGCCAGGTCTGCCCGAATTGCGGGGAGAAGATAAACCTCAGCATGGAGCGCTGCCCCAAGTGCGGCGTCCGCATCAAGAGCATGTTCAGGAGGCGGTGCCCGCGCTGCGGGACATTGGTCGAGCTGGATGCCAAGAAATGCACGAAATGCTTCTACGACTTCGAGGCCGAATTGGAAAGGGCTAAAAAGACGTTCTACGTATGTCCTATTTGCGGGTATAAAATGGAAGCGCTTCTGACGCAATGCCCCGCATGCCAGACCAGATTCATCTAGTGGAATTCCATGACCGAGACATTCAAACAAGGCGAGACGAAGGTGGAGATAGAATCCGCCAAGCCGAAATTCATCCATCTCCTTGATGAGGACGAGGTAGAGGTCAAGAAGCTGGATGCAGAGGACATCGAGGACTGCGTCAAGGTGATGCGCAAGTGCGCCTTCGATGTCACGGCGACCGAGGTAGGGAATATAATCGCATATAACCGGAGCTTCGGGGCCACAGTCAACCGGATGCTTGTCGGCGTGGGCCTGGCCTGGCCGGCCAAACTGGATCATGAAAGCAAGCGCATCATGAGCGGGGATCCGAACGCGCTGTATATGGAGGATCCGGCCGTGCTACTGGCCTATGAAGGCAGGGGCGTGCGCAGGATCCTGCTCGGCGAGAGGGAGCGTGAGGCTGCCCGCAACAGCTACAGGTACGCGATAAGCTATCTGTACGAGGATGTCCCGAAAGGGGATATCGCTGATTATATCCGCGAGGGCGGGAGCCAGCTTGAGAAGCTCTATCTCTCGGAAGGCTATGAATTCTACAGGACGGAACGCGGAGTTTTGGCATTCAAGAAGATAGGGAAAGATAAAGAGGCTGAAGAGAAAAACGATGAATCCGACTCTTTCTTGGAGAATAAGTGATATCGGGAGAGAGGTCGACCTGGGGGGGAAATATTAGTGTCAGCAGCAGCGTACTTTCCCGCCCGGAGGGCAGTACACATAGCGCCGTGAAGGAGCTTAACTTCTGAGTTCGGAATGGGATCAGGTGTTGCCTCCTTCCTATGACCGCTGACAGAGGATATGTATGCGGTCATCTGTTTTTAAAGGTTAGTGAACAGGCGTAATTCTGGCAACGAGGATTATCGCATTGAAGCTGGTAGATATGGCAACAGACGATAAAACATTCATCGATGATGAAGCGGTCGAGAAACCCGTCCATAAGCACTGGAGCGAGCAGCTCGCTGACAAGGTCATCGCTGAGAAGAAGGAGCCTTATGTGATTACAGGAGGCATGACGACATCCGGGCCGGTGCACTTCGGGACATTGTGCGAGTTCCTGTTCCCCATGGCGATAAAGAAGCAGCTTGAGAGGAAGGGGAAGGCGGTCAAGTACTATTTCATAGCAGATATACACGACGCTTTCGACTCGGTCCCCCTGGCGATGGAGCAATACAGGGCGCAGCTCGAGCCTCACCTAGGTAAGCCATTGTGCGATGTTCCTGACCCCACCGGAAAGAGCATGAGCTTCGGGGATCATTTCATGGATGAAGCCCGCGAGCTGATGAAGAAGTTCGGGATTGTTTGCGAAATCATTCGAATTAACGAATATTATGCGGCAGGGAAGTTCGACGAATATGCGAAGTTCTATCTTGCCCATGATGTTGAGACGAAAAGGATAGTCGAGGAGAGCAGCAACAAGAGCGAGAAGAAGGACTGGTCACCCATAATGCCCATCTGCGAGAAGTGCGGGAGGGTCTCGACTACTCGCGTCACCGGACACGATGATGAAAGCTACGAGTACGCCTGCGACAAAGACGTGAAATACACCAAAGGCTGTGGACACCTAGGGAAGAACAAAATCAGCGACCATAGATACAAGCTGACCTGGCGCTTGGATTGGCCGACAAAAAAACAGATCTTCCATACCAGCATCGAAGGCGCCGGGATAGACCACCACACGAAAGGCGGAAGCGAAGACACGTGCAAAGCCATAACCCTCGAGCTCCTGAAAAAGGAATATCATATCCCGTTCCGCTACGGCTTCATCCTCTACCAGGGGAAGAAATACTCGAAATCCAAAGGCACTGGGATGGGCATCAGCGAGATAAGCAGACTGCTGCCTCCAGAGATAGTCAAATACATGCTTTTACGGCCTGACTTGGAGGAGAATGTGGATATCGACCCGACAAGCGAGAAGATGCTCAAGACCATCGAGGAGTTCGAAGGAGCATCCAGACTTGAGCAAATAAAAATCGAGCAGACGAAAAATGACCAGACTGATCAGGCTAAACTCGATGAGCTCAGCCGCTCGGACCGCAAGAAAGCCATCGCGTTCTCGCTGAGCACCGATAAGATGATGTGGAGCGTCCCCTTCCTCGATGCGCTTCTCCTCTATCAGCTATACGGGAGCTGGGATGAAGCGGGGA
>CAILMU010000099.1 GCA_903835325.1 uncultured Microcaldota archaeon
CCGAAGCGCTCTATGAAACCCTCGAAGGATTGGATGTTCACCGCGCGCTCCTTGTTTTTCGAATTCGTAAAAAGCGCTTTTGACCATGTGGAGAATTCCTCTTCCAATGGGCCGGAATCCAGTTTCAGGAAGCGCATCTCCTTCTCCACGCGCGCAAGTGTGAAATCGCTTACTCCTATCGAAAGCGAATCTCGGACGCGCGAAGCCAGGTTGTGCGCCTCATCGATTATGATTATCGAGTCCTCTACCCTTTTCTTTATCCGGGTGAGGAATGCCTGGCGGATATCCGGTATCATAAGATGGTAATAATCCGCTATCACCACATCGGAGAGCTCGGCGAGTTTCATCAAAAGCTCGTAAGGGCAGGATGAACTGGCCGCACCGAGGCGGACGATTTCGCTGTGGTCTTTTGCAGCGCCATAACCCTGGAGGAGGGTCTTGAATCTGATATTCGCCTTCGCCTCGCCGAGGCGGTCGTAGCCTTTGGCATTGCCGTAGTATATGCATTCCTTCCTCTTGCGCCGCTTCGCGCACGCGTGCATGAAGGCGTCGTAGTCGAGCTGGTTCAGGGCAGGGTCGATGCAGCAGTGGGAGCGGCCGATTATATCCACTGCCTTGATATCTAGGGCGTGCTTCTTGGCTATCCCGTTCACGACATACACCGCGAGCCTGTGCTGGGATATCTTGGGGGTCAGGAAAAAGACGCTGAGCTTGTTCTCTAGAGCGTAGCTGAGGGTCGCAGAGATGGCGGAATCGGTCTTGCCGCAACCCGTGGGAGCCTGGACCATGATGTTGTTGTGGTTCGAGACGGCATCGTAGATGTCTTTGACGAGCTCGGCCTGATACGGCCTCATATTATCATGGCGGAAGTAGATGGGCATCCGGAACCCTTCTTGCATAGAACAGAATAAAACCCGGAGCGGAATCAGTGCATTAATAAAATCCGGATGAGAGATTTCAGGCATGCCACTCAAATCTCCGAACAAGAAAGGGAACGAGAAAGCGGATGTGAAAAAAGGCAAGGCGGATATCCCGCCGGCTTTGCAGGTGCCGCCAATCGGCGCCGTTCGTCCTGTTGCGATGAAACCAGTACCGCCGCCTCAGGCAATGACGGCCCCAATAGCTCCAATCAAACAAATCCAGCCATCTCCTGCCGCCCAGACTCGGATGCAGCCCGGCGGCATACCCGCGCCGAAAGAGGCCGGGAGCCTGAGCGACAGCGTGCTGAAGCCTTTCAATGGCATGCTGAATTTCCTCGGGAAAAGGATAGCGCCGTATTACCTGAAGCTCCTGAAGATAGAGGTCCTGAACCTGGCCGTGGCATTCGCTTTGGGACTGGTCTTCGCGATATTCTTCGTCTTGTTGCTCGGCCTGCTCGGGGGATTCACGATACTCGGGATTGTCAGCGGGCTCGGCGCGCTCATGGCAAGCTTGCCGCTACTGATCATCAGCGCTCTCCTTCTCTTGATTGCGATTTTCGTGATTTCCTGGGCCCAGAATTCCGTTCAGCTGACATCCATCCTTTACACGGATTCTGAGATGAGCGGAAGAACAGGATTCAGCATCATCGAGAACGCGAAAGCCATAAGCGGGAAGATATTCCGCTACGTGATTGTGAATCTGGCTCTTGTCGCGGTCCTCTGCATACCGGCGATTTTGATCCTCCTTGTCGGATTCGGAGGCTCGCTGATGTCCATGGGTTCAAGCGGAGGAAGCGGGTCATCGGCCTTGCTCGGCCTGGGAGGGATACTATTATCCTACGTGCTTCTGTTCGTGTACGGCGTCATCGCACTCGTGCTTTTTCAGTATTTCACCCAGTTCTGGGTCTTCGAGATGCTGATTGCCAATAGAGGGGTCGTGGATGCGCTGAAGCGCAGCATCATGCTCGCGTGCAGGAAACCGGTCGAGACGATACTCTTCGACATCCTATTCGTGGTCGGGCTGGCAATCGTCACGATACCCCTGTTCATCGTAAGCTTCATCATCGGACTGATATTTACGTTAGTGCAGCTGGCATTGGGTGTGTTAAGCGGTCCGGTCTTAGGGATAGTTGTTATGCTCCTGATGTATTTTATCAGATTGGTTCTGAACATACTGATATTCACCGGGTCCCAGGCATATTCAGTCCCGACCAGATACCTGTTCTGGAAGGGGATAAAGGATACTGTCTGAGGCTGGAGCGGAGATTTCGGGGGCCCGGGGAAGGGCCCATCACTCTTTTTAATCATAGTGTCAGATAAACGAATAACATGAATCGAGCAGCCTCAAGGAAAGCGATGGCGGGGACAGCATTGATTGCAGGCGTCTTATCTGTCTCATCTGATTACCGGGCCAAGCAGTTCCAGAATACAGCCCCCAAAGTTGAGCAATCTTCCGGAATAATGAAGGTTGAACCGGCTCAGGAGCCGCAAGGCCCGCTCGAGCGGAAAATCTCCGAACATTTATCGAAATACGGCCCTTGGATAGGCAAGGTGCTGGATCTCGATTACGCTGATCAATCTGATAAGAAGGCCCAGCTGAGATACACCGCACGAAACATCAATTCGATGCTTTCAGGGCGATTCCCGGAGGAAACCATCCCGCTGATGGAGACTGATGCGGTCTATATCAATGCCTTGGACTTCCTGGTCCTCAGAGCGAATTGGAAGCTCTTCATCGACCATGAGATAGGGCATGCATGGACGAGCGACTTCGACCGGATGCGCATCAAGATCCCGGGCTATAGCGGCCCGGGGATCGAGAAGGTTTTCGAAGCAGTCGACTATCGTATCGGGTTAGAAATGAGAGGCCCCTTCTTGAACGCCATAGGCGAGATGGCAACCCTGCAGGGGGAGATCGAATCCTCGCTGAAAGATTGGGAGATCCGAACGGAACTTGCGAAGGTGATGGTCCAAGGGCTGGAAAAAAGGATGAATGATCCAAAATCCAGGCCCTACATAAACGATTTCCTCAAGAGCATGAAACGCTACAATGATTATTCCGCCCAGATGGACGGATTGCGGGACAGAATCAAACTTACTAATCAAAAAACTACTGCATTCGCCGGAATTTTTGAGAAAAATGGCAAGGCCTGCGCATCAGACATCACTCCAGTTTTGGATGAATTGCGCGCCATCAGGCAAGACCTGAAAAAAGTTGAGGACCGGTATACTGGTTCTGTCAAGGATTTCACAAGGTTCAACAAGAACGCCGGGGGATATCTTGGCATCCGCTTATCTTTGGAAACAGCAAATGCGAGCGAAAAGATCCGGGAGAATTATAAAAATTATATAGATGGGGTTGCCAGATATGTCTTGAATCGTAAAGAGACATTCGCTAGGATGTTCAGCTCATTGATGACGGTTCATGTGGGGGAGGAATGCATGGACAACTTCCCGCTGACCCAGATCGAGTTGAATCTGTTCGGGGCCATGATGCAGGATGGCGCGCCCATGTTCGATCAGGCCCTTGCGAAATACGAACTCGCTTTGCAGATGAAATCGGATGGGGTGGATCCGGCCATCATCCGCAAGAATCTCGAATTCGCGCAGAGTTTCGAATATTCGGGCCGGACTTACGCCTGGAAGCCGCTCGGATCGATGATAAGGGGCGCAATCCCCGAGATAAACGGCCTGTGATTGAAAGGGTAGATGGCATGAACATAGATGGCTCAAGAAAAAAGATGCTTGCCGTGGCGGCCGCTTCCACCATCGCCGGAGGGGCGATATGCCATTTCGCGACTTCTGAACGATACAGATGCGCCGACCAGACCCTGACTGCCCCCAAGGA
Source organism: uncultured Microcaldota archaeon (assembly GCA_903835325.1). GTDB lineage: Archaea > Micrarchaeota > Micrarchaeia > Anstonellales > Bilamarchaeaceae > Bilamarchaeum. The sequence goes on from CAILMU010000099.1 coordinate 3,769, forward strand.
ACAATCCCGGGAGCAAAAGCAATCGGATATTAAAGAGAAAAACAGGGAGCGTTCGGACAAACTCCTGAAATCGCTCTCCAAATACGAACCATGGGTCGAGCGCATCTTCGACTTGGATTACACAGACAGCAGAAAGACAGGGGTCATGTTCGCTGTCTGCGATGTGCCTATTTTCGATGTCATCAAGGGCAAGGAGAAGGAGAAGCTTGGGCATTACGCATCCCTCGCATTTGAACTAGAAAGCGTCTTTGATCCGAACACATTCACTATCCTGATGCAGGAGCCTTGGGAAGGAAGGATAGACCATGAGATAGGGCACAGCATCTCGACCGATGGGGAAAGCATCGGCATGCGGGTCAACGGATATTACG
>CAILMU010000100.1 GCA_903835325.1 uncultured Microcaldota archaeon
ATTTCCTCGTTCCGATCCCCCAATCAAAATTCCGGATAAGTTATTTATTCCCTCTGCCCACAAGGCGAAACCCCGATAGCCCTTTATTTGGCGGTGAGCAAGTCCATGAATATTTTCGCAGCCACCAGGAAAAGGATCAGCCCTATCGCCGTCTTGACCTGTGTTGCGCTGAGCGATTTCTTCATCAGATGCGATCCAAGCACGGCACCGAGAATCGAGCCGACGGCGCATACGCCCAATAGCGTATAATCCATATTCCCGAAGGAGACGTGCCCCAGGAAACCGGCAAACGATGAGAAAACGACGACGAGAGCGGTTGTGGCTGCCGCCTTTTTCGGGTCAAGCCCCCGCCAGATCAGGGTCGGAACGATGAAATTGCCTCCGCCAACCCCAAGAAGCCCGCCTAAGAATCCCGCTATTCCGCCAGTTGCAAGACCGAGCGGCACTGACTGCTTGATGTCTGCGCCGACGTCCTTCTCCTTCGGCTTATAGAACAGCATCATAGAGCCTGCAAAAACCAGAAATCCTGCGAACAGCCACAATAAGATATTCTTAGGCAATTGCACTGCGGCCATCGCTCCCAAGGGCGAAAGGATGGTGGCGGCGATTATCATTGGTATGGCGACCTTGTACTCGATCAGCTTGTCCCTTGCATAGCTTATCGAGGCGAGGGTCATTGAAATCGCGTTCAGGAGGAGGGCTACGGACATGGCGGTTAAAAGCGGGATGCCTAGGGCGAGGAATACTGGTATCAGGATGAACGCCGCCCCGAGCCCCGCTATTGTCAGGATAGTCGTAAAAACTAGGGTTGCCACGCCCGCGATTATGTATTCCATCATTTTTTCACCAATTTTCCATAACCGTTGTTTCCCTCACTTTTCATATCCCGAACATGGGATGCACACGGGTTGACCATCTTTCGTCCTGACATACCTATCGAACGCATACTCGCCGCAAACCGTGCATTTTGTCTTGTTGAACGAGCCTTTCACAGGGCTGAACTTGAAATCCGGCTTCGGTTCTATCTTGAACATGGATTCATCAGTTTGCTCGTACACCCATTTGATTATCTCGTCAGCCACTTTCGCAGGGATCTGGGATGGTTCTACCCCCTTTTTCCGGTATGCGAAGAACTCGAACTTGCCCATCGCGTCGATGAACTCCGGTCTAAGGGACACCCGCACCGCACCGTTATTCGGGTGGTAGAAGGTTGCCGCCAGTTTGCCATAGAACGTTTTCGCCATGAGCAGCTTTCCATACGTGGCGCCGGTTGCTATCTGCATCCCGTCCATCATGCATGCCTGGGGGTGCCCTTCGCCTATCTCCGGGAATACGAAAAAGCCGTGGTCGCTCTCGTGCTTTACCCCGAGGCGCTCCATCGCCAGTACGCCCATGCGGTATCCTATCGGCATGAACGGGCACCTGTGGCCATGGAACTCAAACGCCCAATCCGCTGGTATGCTTTTCTCCGTCATATAATCAACTCCTGCTTTTTTGGCTCTTCATATCGCTATTTCTTTCATCGGCTAACTTCTCATTCAACTCCTTTTTTGCTCTCGCTAGAACGCCGTTTTCGATGATTATCCTCCTGAGCTCCGCCTTGTCTGGAAAGCTTATCGCTCCGGCAAGGCAGGTGTTGGAACATGTCACGCAACCGACAAGGCAGTTGTTGGGCCTTGCCACGATGGACTTGTTTTTGTCTTGATCCCAGCCGTATACGTTCCTCCCGCAGCCGGTTATGCACATGCCGCACCCGATGCATTTGCTGGCGTCCACGGTCGGGTTCCATTTTATCTTATCCCTCGCTATCCCATGCCATTCCGAGAATTTCTTGTCGTCTGCCATGTAAATATCGCCTATTCTGCCATGCAGCATTTTGTTTTCAGGCATCTCCCCTCTTTGTGGCCTAACGCCTTGAAAATATCACAGACACGGTAATCCTTTATCTGGTAGAAGACTTTCTGGCCTTCTCTTGTTGATTCAAGGATGCCCGCCTGTTCCAGCTTGGAGAGCTGGAGTGAAACCGTGGACTGGGTTCTTTTCACCTTAGGAAAAATCTCGCACACGCATCTCTTCCCGCCCAACAGCAGTTCTACGATTTTAAATCTGGTCTCGTCTGCCAACGCTTTCAAGAACCGCACGTCTTCTCTATTTTTCATAAGAATCTAATTATTGATATATGTCAATATTTAAAAGCTTAACTTTCCAAATACAATATCATGCCGATTACGAATATCAAAATATTAGGATCCGGTTGTCCGAATTGCAAGAAACTCGAAGCCAACGCCAAGAAAGCATGCGACGAGCTCGGGATAAAGGCGGAATTCGAGAAAGTCCAGGAATATGCGGATATCGCCGGATATGGTGTCATGGCGACCCCGGCATTGGTGGTTGGAGGCAAGGTAGTTGTTTCCGGCCGGGTCCCTGATGTGAACGAAATAAAGGGGATTCTCAAGGGATAGAAGATGCTTCAGGAATTCGCGGACTGGGCCGCATATTCCCTGTTAGGGCTGGGCAGGCAAAGCCCGCTCGGGGCTGCGGTTGATTTCTTCATCTACGATTCAATCAAAGTCACGATACTGCTAGCGATAGTCGTTTTCATCGTAGGGGTAATACGGACGTTCATAACTCCTGGAAAGGTCAAGAGATGGCTCGGCGGAAGAAGCGAGGGCATCGGAAACGTGCTGGCTGCCCTGCTGGGAGTTCCGACGCCATTCTGTTCCTGCTCCGCGGTGCCGTTATTCATAGGATTCATTGAGGCGGGCGTACCGCTTGGAATCACCTTCTCCTTCCTGACCGCCTCTCCGCTTATCAATGAAATAGCAGCGACCATGCTCCTTGCGATGTTCGGATGGCAGATCGCCGCTCTCTATATAGGCAGCGGCCTGGTGATAGCCATATTGGCAGGGATAATAATCGGAAGACTGGGCCTGGAAAGCGAGGTCGAGGAGTTCGTCTATAAGATAAAGGCGAAAAAGGCCTCTGAGAAGGAGATGGATTGGAAGGAGCGGGCAAAATTCGGGATATCGGAATCCAAGAGCATAACGCTCAAGGTCCTGCCATACCTCCTCGTGGGGATTGCGATCGGCGGTCTTATCCATGGATATGCGCCGTCCGACTTTCTCCTGTCATTCGCTGGTAAAGACAATCCGTTGGCCGTCCCGATCGTTGTGCTGATCGGAATACCGCTTTATTCGAACGCGGCTGGGATGGTGCCTATCGTGGGCGTTCTCATATCCAAGGGCATGGCCGTGGGAACAGCGCTGGCCTTCATGATGAGCGTAATCGGGCTTTCGCTGCCCGAGTTCATAATACTGAGAAAGGTGCTCAAACCGAAACTCCTTGCGATATTCGCGGTCATATTGTTTCTCTCGTTCGTCGCCACTGGGCACCTGTTCAACTTGATTCTGGGCTGAATGTTGCAGATGTCTTAATCCAGAAAATAGGTCCGAGCCGATAAATTTATATATTCATATGCGCATATATGCATATATGAACGAATCAGCTAAATTGTTCGCAGGGCTTTGCCATCCTGCAAGACTGGAGATCCTGGAAGCGCTGATAAAGAGCAAAGGATGCGTCTCAGAGCTCCAGCTCAGGACAGGTAGGAACCAGCCGAACCTTAGCCAGCATCTTCGTGTGCTCCGCTATGCCAGGCTTGTGGATTACAGGAAAGAAGGCCGGAATGTTTGCTATTTCGTTAGCAGACCGGAAGTCGCGAAGCTGCTCAAAATAGCAAAGGAAATGTATCCGGAGGGAGAACATGGATGAAGCGGAAGTCAAAGTATATAGCACCATGACATGCCCTTATTGCGTGTTGGCGAAGAATTACCTGAAGAGCAAGGGAGTCGCATACCAGGATTATGATGTGGGGCTGGATCGAGCAAGGGCGAAAGAGATGATAACCAAGAGCGGCCAGATGGGAGTTCCGGTGCTGGATATCAAGGGAACAATCATAGTCGGTTTCGACAAGAAAGCGATAGATGACGCTATCAAGGAAGGTGTGTAGATGAAGCTTTTTGAGAAGAACGTAGGGCAGGTCGATAGGATAGTCAGGATTGTGATCGGAGTTGCGCTTCTTGCGGCAGCTTACCTATGGCAAACTGATGTTATTGTCCGAGGTATCGTCGGCCTCGTGGGTTTGGTGGCATTGTTCACCGGAATCATGGGCACATGCACGCTCTACTCCCTTATTGGAGTGAACACCAACAAGTGAGCAGAATGATAACCGTGATAGTGGAGCGTTGCCCTCAGGATCATCCATGCCCGATGATCAGGCGGTGCCCTCAAGGTGCGATATCCCAGAAGGGGTTCGCAGCGCCTAGCGTCGATAAGGCAAAATGCATCGAGTGTAGTCTATGCGTCCGGACATGCCCATATTCGTGTTTCCAGAAGGCGGTTTAATGAAGCACGAACATGGCGGACATTCATCGAAAGCATACGTGGATATCCCCAAGGTGGTATCCTATCTGTTGGGCAAAGATGATGTTTTCCTGGATATAGGCTGCGGACCGGGGGATTACCTCAAAGAGGCCGGGAAAGTTTCTAAAAACATCTCGGGGATGGACATCCATGAGGGCTCCGTATCATCAGTCCGTTCATCTGGAATCAAATGCGTGCTGGGGGACGCTTCGAAGGGCATTCCGTTCACTGACCAATCCATCGATTCAATCCTGCTGGCCAATGTCCTACATGGTTTTATCGCCAATAAAGAAGATGACGCTGTTTTAGCAGAAGCCGCCCGGGCCCTTAAGAGGCGCGGTCTCCTGGGGGTTGTGGAATTCAAGAAGACGTCGGAAATCGGCCCTCCGGCAGATATCAAACTATCCCAATCTGAAGTGATATCCCGGATCGTTCCGGAGGGCTTCTCGCAAGTGGAAGAGGTCGAAGCCGGGCCTGAACATTATCTCCTGGTTTTCAGGAAAAAATGAATCATTTGCTCTTCAGGGCCAGTATCGACAGGATTCCGATTATCAGGTACGTTATGAACCCGTAGACGCATGTCGGCACGCCCAGTATCTTGGCGCTGGCAGCCGCACAACTGAAACCAGATGGGGCACCTGGAAACAGGCGTAGTTCACTAGATATGATCACCCTATCTTCCATGCCGCTGCCTGGTGCTGGCAATTCCCGCCATCATCGATGCACATCTCCCCGGGGAATTCGATGTCGCTCTCGACATCCACATAGACATCCTTGCCTGAGGGCATCGGGATGTCAAGGCCGCTGTACGACATGGTGCGGTCGGTTTCCGTATGGCTGATGTGTTTGCCGCCTGTGGCTCCGCCGAGGTTGCCTCCCCCGCCCACAAGGATATTGAACCCTGTGACCTGCATCGCGGTATAACCGTTCGCCGCTATCGCGGTCATATCCATCCAGTAGCTTTCGGCATCCGCATCCGAGACAGCTGTCACGATGGCGGCACCGGGCGTTACAGTGTATGAGACGCTCCGGATTGTCCGGTCGCCTGTTGTGTATTTCACTTGGTAATCGACTTTGTAGAAGCCGTAGAAGATATCCGCCTTCGGGCCTTGCTCATAGAATTTGTGGTGGCTGAAGAAATATTCCGTTCCCTGTTTAGTGGTCATGGCAGGGGCGGTGACGACATACACAGTGACGCTGTCGCTAGAGGACCCGCCGCTGTCGTCTGTCGCTGCCACGGTCATGGTGTAGGTGCCGGTGCTCGTGTAGGTGTGCGTGACTGAACCTCCGCTGTCAGTGTGGCCATCGCCGAAATTCCAGCTCATCGAAACTATGGAGCCGTCAGGGTCATATGCTGCCAGTGGAGTGAAATCCGAGGGTTCGTTGACATAGACCGTCATGCTGTCCCCAAGATCGACGACCGGGGGCTGGTTGTTCGCCACATGGATGATGCTGGTTGCTGTGTCTTTGGCCCCGTCGCTGTCCGTCACCGTGAGGGTGACCAGATGGGAGCCGGAGGTGTCGAAACTCTGGAACACATCGCTCCCCGAATCATGGATTTGGTTGTCGAAGAGCCATTCGCACGATAGGTAATGGCCATCCTCAGGGTCTGTCGAATTGTAGCAGTCGAACTCAATCCATTCGTTCTTCAGCACATCTGTCTTGTCTGAAGAGATAACCGCGTCCGGCGGGTTGTTCGGCACAAGGCGGACGCTCGTTTCGGCATCGTTGTTGTCGTCGCGTATCTCCGTGATGGTCCCGAGGGGGTCGGCGATTGCGCTGAACTGGAGGTCTCCTGTGCTGAACTGGTTTGTGATGGGCAGATAGGTGGTGAGCGTCCAGTTCTCGCCAGGGTATAATGAGCCGATCGTTTGCTCATACATGACGGTCCCGTCCCATTTCATTATTCGGACGAGGATGTTGTCCGCCCTCGCGTTGCCTTGGTTGCGGACATTCGCATTGATATAGGCATAATTGCGCCGGTCGCTCGTTGTCGGTATCGGCACGGTCTGCGGGCTCGTGGATAGCAGGATTGTGATGTCGGGCAGGGCTGCATTCAAAGCAAGCGTCTCCTCATTGTTGGAGAAATCCGGCTCGAATACCGAGTGCTGCGGATTTATGCGCGCCATCACGACAGGATTCGTGCTTATGCCGGATGGTATCGTCCATTGCAGGGTCAGGATCGGTTTGGAACCTGGGCTGATTGTAGCGGACTTGGAACCGATCATGGTCAATGAGCCGTCCGGTTTCATGTAATAGAATTCCACGAGCGCATCGGGAACGGTCTCTGTCCCGATGTTCGCCGCTGTGGCTTTGAGGGTGACCTGGTTCCCGACCGAAACAGTCCCGGTGGATGTGAGATTCAATAGGACGAGGTCGGCAAGCGACATGTTGAACGTTCTTAAGGCATTGTTATTCGAGTAGTTCAGCTCAGTTATGGTTTTTGCCGGGTTAGCTTCTACTTTGACCGAGATGGACTTGGTGCCCGATGGAATGGAATAATTTATCGCGGCATTGGAATAGCCCCCGGCGCTGATGGTCGGGACGATCGCGGTGCCCGCCAGGGAATAGGGCGAGCCGTCGGTTGAAACAGAGAATTTGACAGATGTGTTCTTGGCGACCAGCGAGCCGTTGTTCCTGATTTTCGCGCGCAGCGATATCTTGGTGCCGGGAACAGGGTCTGGCGGGCTGATCGTGATTTCATTGGATAGAGCCATGATATCCGGATAGACGACTTCGATATCCATCGGGTGGAGCGCCATGTTGTTCGATTTGTCCGTCTCCTGTATCAGGTTCTTCGGGTCGGCGGTCACGGCAATCAGCAGCGAAGCCGTATCCGGAGGCATTATCATCGTCCCCTTCACGGTTGTCGATGCGCCAGGGGCGAGCGATGATACAGTCACATCGCTGAAAATCTCCCCCTTTACTGATGCGCCTTCAGACTGCTTGGCTTTCTGGTCCTCGATAAGGAGACCGAGGTTCGCGAACACCCCGCTCTCCTTCTCCTGACTGTTGTCGCCCTCCTTGTCGTACATGAAGACCTTGTCCGCCTTCTGGAAGACGACGTGGAAGTTCCGTGCGGTCGTCGTGCCGTTGTTCTTGATTGTCGCGCTGACGGATACGATGCTCCCGGTCTTCGGGCTCTTCGGATTATTCGTGATAAGGGACTGCTGGACGATGATATCCGGAAGCGTGGATTGGGTCGATATCTGGAAATCGACGATATTATTGCTCTCGTCGCTTTCGATTATCGTGTCGGCCGGATCAGCTGCTATCTTGAATGAGGTCCTGCCTGCAAGAGGGATTGTCACGGAGAACGAGGCTGACGACCCTGCGGAGATGGAGCTTATCTTTCTCGTCACATTCGCTATCGAGATATTCACATTGCTGGCCGCCGCTGTCCCTTTGTTCCTGACAGATATATGGAAGACGATGTATGTGGTCCCGCTGGTGTCGCTTAGGTAATAGGTGATGTCTCCAGGGGTTATCTCAAGGTCAGGCATCGGAGACTGCGAATAGACCAGGGAAGCCGAACCGGTATTGTCCTGGGGATGCGCATCGGTCATCCCTCCAGCGACAACGCTGACGGTCGCGCTTCCAGGCTGGGATGGAGGCGGGCAGGTTCCTGAGATGGAGCTGGAGCTCCCTACGCTTATCGAAGAGGTCGATTTGTGCAGCACACTGCCATCCGGGCAGACTATATCCAGCGTGACATTGGACGCTTTCGCGGTCCCTGAATTGCCGACATAGACCTTGACTGTCACGTTCTTGTCGAGCGTCGTCGAATTGGGCGTTATCGTTATTGATTTGATATACAGGTCGGGCAACGCCTCTACTGTGGTGAAGGTCTGGTCTGTCGAATTGTATGAAAATGACGAATTGACCTTGCATTGGAGCTTGAAATGGTACTGCGTATCCGAGACCAGGCTGGACATCTTGATGCCGTGGGTTGCCGATACGGTCGAATTGGCCGCGCTCGAGCCGTAGGACGTGTTTTTCCCGAAGAATACCTTAGCCGAGCATGAATCATCGGTCTTCCATTGGACATAGGCGCTGGTCGTGTTCGGCGATACGATGATATCGCTGAAAGCAGAGAAGACCAGGGATGACAAAACAAGCATCGAAAACAATATCGTGCAGTTTTTCATAGCGCTCACCCGACCACCTTGCCGCTGATAGCATCTACCGTGCATACATTTTGGCCATCGATGATATTCCAAACCGGCGCATCGCCAACCATCTCAAGGGAGCACTCTCCGCCTCCGCATGCAGAAGCCGCATTGACGCTGTCAATCCATTGGCCGGGAAGACCTGAAGAGAATGAGAACGAAGCATCGCGCCATGAAGGGGTATCCGAGACAGTGACCACGAAATCCTTCTTCTTGTTGTATGATTCATATGTATATTGCCAAGCCGATGATAGGCCGCTGCGGTCGCAGTTCCCGCTGATGGAAACCAGGACAGAGTCGTTGATGTATTGAGGGAGTATGGATTTGGCCGCACCGAAGGCGCCTTGAGCGCTCGCCGGCAGGGCGGCTGTCGGATATGCATTGTTCCCCGCGCTTTGATTGGACGGATTCGATCCGTTCGGATTAAGTGTTCCGCTGGTACCCGGAGGCTGTACGCACCCGAAGAGAAGCAGGGCGCAAACGAACCCCAGAAAAAGGAGTTTTGGCATATATCGCGTTCGCGCTAATATTTTATATAGGGTGCCAAGAAGAACCCGGGGGCGTCTTCCCCATCACCGTTATAATTTTCATGGGGTCCTGAACTTTGCTTATTATTGGGGAGCGGGGTAGATTGAGATGGCTAAGGATAATCGGGATTTCGTCTTGTTGGTGGTTGTCGTCGCGTTCTCTGTGACGCTTTTCCTGGGCTTGAACTTGTTCCAGTATAACAATCCGCCTTATTCCGCGGAAGTGATGAACCAGAACTCCCCCGGGGCGGCTGCGCCGATGCCAGGCTCCGACAGGGATGCCCATGGATGCAGGCTTTCGCCAGGGAATCAGGCTGCGGGTTTGCCCTGCCCTGCCCCGCCGCCTTTCTTCTTGAGCAGATACCACGCCGCGGCGGCGATCACAATCACAACAACCAGGAGGACTAATAGCGCTCCTGATGCGAACAAGGCTGCCAGAGGCGCAAGCCAGGATGGAAGCTCGAATCCTCCGCCAGATGGCTGCGCATTGCCGGATGGCTGCGGCTGTGCCGATGCGTTCGATGTTTGCTGCGTGCCGTTCTGCTGAGGCGGGGTGCCAGGCTGGCCCTGCTGCTGGCTCTGGTTGGCTGGCGGCTGGATTGTCCCATTCTGCGCAGGCTGCTGCGTCTGGTTCTGCTGAGCGCCTCCCTGCGATTGATTGGTTTGGTTGCCTCCTTGTTGAGCCGAACCGTTCTGCTGCTGGGGCAGAGTCTTGTGAGGAATCTGCTGGCTGGCATTCCCTGGAGGCGTGGCGTTCTGGCTCCCGCCCGAATTGTTGCCTGGGATCTGGGGCTGGGTCAGGTTCGGGATGTTGAGCGGGGCGATCTTGCCGATATGCGATAGGTTGAGAAGGACGCTTATCGAACCGTTGGCCTGGCTGGAGGTGTTCTTGGTGGTGAAGCTCCAGGTGTAATCCATGGTCAGCTGGCTTCCGCTCTTGGATTTGATGCTCTTCGAGATATGGGCGACATAATCCGTGTCCGCCTTCAGCTGCGCCGTTGGCATGAATACCGCGAATTTCGAGAATGCGCTCACTTTCCCTGAGACGTTCGCGCCGGATTTCTCGCTGAGCCAGAACGAGCTCAGGTTCACGGTTGTGTTGTCGAGGGTATCGGAGAAGATAGAATTCACCGAGAAGAGGTCGTCTTGGTAGTGGCTGGCGAATGTGCCGTTCTCTGGGTAGAATGTTGTCGGGACGAATGGCAAGGACACGTTGATGAGGCTGAGGGAACCGACCCCGAACTGCTTTATCCAGCTGTAGTCCGGAGGCGGAGAGAATATTATCTTCTCGCCTGCGACAGCGATGTCGTTGAGGCTGTCCTTTTCGCTTATCACCTTGACCTGGTTCTTGTACTGCAGGTCGAATACGATGATGCCGTCGCCATGCAATCCCATGATAGAATCGCTGGAGAGGGTGGAGATGAATGCGAATTTCCCATCGGAAGTGATGGCGAATGCCGAGGGATAGGAACCCGCGGGCGGGCTGATTGAGGTCACCCAGTCGGTCGTGGAGAAATCGCTGGGCAAGGCGAGCGTATAGTCCATCGTCGGGTCGTTGTACGGCCCCAGTTCCTTGAGGCCCGAATACGCATGGATTCCGTATATCGGGTTTCCGTTCACGTCCTCCGAGTAGCCGGCGGCATAGAGCGTCTCGCCGTCTGCGGATGTCGCGAGGGCCAGGGGGTAGAAATCCGTGGGGATCATCTGCTTGCCGCCATCCTCAGTGTTCATGGCGAAGATGCCTTTCGTATCATGAATTGCGGCATAAAGCATCCGGCCTCCTTTGCCGACAGCCATGCTTCTCGGATATTGGTCGTCATCCGACGAATTGCCGGGGAGGATGACGGGATGTATCAGCTGTTCGCTCCAGTCGATATCATATGCGATGACCGAGCGATACCATCCCGAATAGAAGACGTCGTTGCTATCCGGGGAGAATGCGAAGGATTCCATTATCGCTTCGTAGTTCAGGGCATGCTTCCAGGAAGCCCCCTTGTTGAAATCAAGGAACATCACCCCGGCATTGCTCGGGTAGTAATAATCCTGGTACCCGACATACACCACGCCATCCGGGGACATGGCCAGATGCTCGAGGTATATGTTGTCCAGCTCATAGTAATCGATGGGCTGCTCGCTCGTCGCATTCAGGCGGATGACGCGGCCGTACTTCAGATAGGAGCCGCCGTACGGATCGTCCTGGTAGACTTCCCATGAATATGCCATGAAAACGTATTTCCCGTCAGGCGATACCGTGACTCCATCGACATGCGCCTTGTCCACATCGGGTTTTATCGTGGAGACGATTTTCAGCGTCGATGTGTCGATGACCAGGACGGATGATGGTATGGCCGCGTACGCGTAGGGCCCGCTCATGAGGGCGTACTGGAACGCAGGGCTCGCAAGGAGGTCCGATGGTATTATCATCTGCGATATCGGAGGGGACGTGCTTGTGATGATGGAGATGTTCATCGCGGGGGTGGTTTGAGGGGTGGCACTGGGCGATATCCCTGAAAGCGGGGCAGCGTAGAGCATGCTTATCAATGCCAATACGAACAGGATTGCCTTGGGGTTCTGCAGTATCTGTGGCGGTGCGTATCGTTCCATCATTATCACCAATGTTTATGAAACACGTTTCCACTCCCCAATTATTATAATACGCGCCCGGTTCCGGTGGCTCCGGCACTCGCCATCACCTTTATAATTTTCACGGGTCCTGAACTTTCCTTATTATTAGGGAGCGGGGTAGATTGAGATGGCAATTGATAATCGGGATTTCGTCTTGTTGGTGATTGTCGTCGCGTTCTCTGTGACGCTTTTCCTGGGCTTGAACTTGTTCCAGTATAACAATCCGCCTTATTCCGCGGCGGTTATGAACCAGAATAGCCCGGCCGTGGCTGCGACTATGCCAGGCTCCGACAGGGATGCCCATGGATGCAGGCTTTCGGCCGGATACACCTGGTGCGAGGCCCAGAGCACATGCCTGAGGCCATTCGAGATCCCGTGCCTCAACATCTACACCGAGAATTTCCCGCCATATAATTTCATGGACAAGAACGGCACCGTGTCCGGCAGCGCAACCGGAATCGTAATGGAGTTGATGAGGAGGCTGAACACGAGTGGCAGGATAGAGCTCCTGAACTGGTCGACAAGCTATGGTGATGTGCTCAACGGACAGCATTCGATACTGTATTCGGCAGAGCGCACGCCCGTGCGCGAGAACCTGTTCAAATGGGTGGGGCCGATAGGCGCGTAGA
>CAILMU010000101.1 GCA_903835325.1 uncultured Microcaldota archaeon
CGGACAAACATTTGCCTTTGTGGTCGACGAAGTGACGGAAGTGCTCGAGTTGCTGGGCAGCGAGGTGGAAACACCCCCCGATCCTCTCAGCGATTCCCGGTATCTGAGGGCTGTCGTCAGACGGGAGGACGGCTTGATTCTCATTCTCGATTCAGCCAGCCTGTTTCCATCGGCAGAGACGGACAAGATACTGGATACTTGATGCTTGATGCTGGATTTATTATGAATCGTCAAGGATATGATCTGCAGAATCCGCAGATGAGCGATGCAAGCTGCGGGCTATTCCGGACCCTGATTCTGGAAAGGACGGGGATGTATTTTCCCCCGAACAGGCGTGACGCCATGGTGCGTAGCGTACTGGCTGCGTCCGCGCACATCGGCTTTGAAGACATAGAAGCATGCTATCGCCACTTGTTTGTGTCCAAGACGGACAGCAAGGCCTGGGATGAACTGATCCAACTGCTCATTATCAATGAAACCTACTTCTTCCGCGACACGCCTCAGATGGACGCCCTGCGCGGGCATGTTCTGCCGGAGATCATCGCGCGCCATTATAACGACCGTCGTCTCCGTATCTGGAGCGCCGGCTGCGCCAGCGGCGAAGAACCTTATTCCCTGGCCATCCTGCTCTACCAGCTTCTACCCGATATTGCCCAATGGAATGTCTTCATCCTGGGCACGGACATCAACAAAAGCGATCTATTATGGGCTGAAAAAGCCTGTTACAAAGAGCGTTCCTTCCGGGTGACCGATCCTCTTATCCGGGAACGTTTTTTTTCGCCGCGCGATGGTGTATTCGAGCTCAAACCGCCTATCCGGGAGATGGTCCATTTTGCCTATCTGAACCTGGCGGAAGATGTATGCCCATCCCTGGCAACAAATACGAACGCCATGGACCTGATCCTCTGCCGGAATGTAGCTATCTACTTCGAGGAGGTCATGATGAGGGAGATGGCCTTACGGTTCCATCGCTGTCTGATTCCTGACGGGTGGTTCATGGTAGGGGCAGCCGAGGCGGGAAGCGCCTTTTGCGACCCCTTTATTTTCTGGAACTATCCCGGCGCCATTCTCTACCGGAAGGGTATCGATCCACCCCATAGACCGGAAAGCCGCGTGACGCCGCCGGATTGGGATTCGGTCCCCATCACGGGGCGTGTTAAATTTCCCGATCTTCTGCCGGTACACGAGGAACCGATACAGCCCCTGCCGCCATATCCTCACCCTGCCCCGCCGCAGCCGCTGGAGCCGGCCGAACCTTACCTGGAGGGGCTCATCATGATGGGAAAGGGAAACTACGAAGGGGCGATAGAGAGATTCCAGGCGCGTATCGCCAAAGATCCGAAATTTGTCTCGGCATACTGCGAGCTTGCCCGTGCCTGCGCCAACCGGGGACGTTTGAAAGAGGCCGGCGCCTGGTGCGAGAAGGCCATCAAGATAGACCCGTTATTGGTTGAGGCTTACTATATCCTTGCCCTCATCCGCCAGGAAGAAGGCGAATATGAAAAAGCTGTCGAACTCCTAAAAAAGACGATTTACCTGGATCCAAATTTCGTCATGGCGCATTTCAGCCTGGCCGTCATCCAGCGCCAGGCCGGCCGCCGGGATGAGGCGATGCGCTATCGTTCGCATGCCCTGCGTCTGAGCGCTAAATTGCC
>CAILMU010000102.1 GCA_903835325.1 uncultured Microcaldota archaeon
CCATCCGGTCCAGGCAAGGAGGGCAGTGAAAAGAGAGACGGGAATGAGGATCTTCATGATCCAGAGGAAGCCGCTCAGTCCTTTACGAAGACCCGATGCCAGGCCTTCTCCGATTCGTCTCCTATGCAGCCCCATGATTGTTCCGGTATTGTCTCACTGATTAGATCAGCCCAAGGAGGTGGAATATCTTCTCAAAACGCATTTCCCAGGAATGTTCGCGGCGTGCCCGCTCGTAGCCTCTTTTTCTGATCTCATCCGCCTTTTCAGGATTTGACAGGAGAAAGCGGATCTTCTCAACCATATCATCAAAATCTTTATAGGTTACAATTTCAGAGCCAGGATTGTAAAATCTTTCCAGCTCAGGATGGTATTCGGTAAGGTAGAGTCCTCCGCTCATGGGAATTTCAAAATCCCTGCCTTTGAGGCAGTATGCTTTACTGAAGCCAATGACGCCTCCGAAGCCCAGGTTTATCCTGCTTCTTGAGTATATGCGCACCATGTCTTCCGTGGCCAGAGGGCCGTTCGGCCAGCCAAAACCGCGGGCTTCAACATGGATGCCATGAGATTCCAGTCTTCTGATGATCTCAGGTCGGTTTCCATAGCATTGACCGACGAAGGACACATCGATAGTTTTTTCCGTATCATATGGTCTATGGATTTCAGGGTTTGCCCCTTCGGGGAGATAGATGGGGATGGCCCCCTCCACGCAATATTTTCTCACGGCAGCTTCGGTACTTGTCCAGCAGATATCAAAGTAGCGGCAGATATCTCTGGCGCCCATGGAATGGCCGCTTCTGATTCTGCCCACAAAATGCTCTTTGTCGTTTAAGGCGAGATTAACCATGGGAATACCGAAGCTCTTTAATTCCCGGACGGTTTCCGGCGATACAAGTTCGCCCGAAAGATAGGTAAAGATGACATCAGTCGCATCTTGTTTCGTCCAGTCTTCCACCTGTTTTATGAGAAAACTATTCATTTCTGGCCTTAAAGTTTTATGCCAGTTTTTTTTCGCGTGATTGAACTGCTCGCACCAGTCGTAGTGCCGGACGTATCCGAATTTTTCTAACGACGGTTTCAACGATTCGTTTTCCCAGTTGTAGTTATGATATATGGCGAGGATGCTAAGGGTTCCTTTGGCTTTAGGCCGGATGTAGGGGAATCTTTTTCTCATCTCCCTTTTGATGCGTTCTTCATCGGGGATCGTGAGATTGCGCGACGCAAATGCATTGTCGTAATAGCGTCTTTCCCGCTTCAGTCTGAGATCGTTTTTCCAGATGCGAAATTGCTTGCGGTATTTTTTCAACGGGTCATTCATTGTCGCATAGGAGTCAGTATTAGCAGGTGCTAAGCTGTAGCGTTCGTTGTCCTGATGGTATACATTCTCGCTCCATTCGATTTGTCCACCCTGTCATTCATCATATTGAGTACGTGTCCTGCGTCAATTGCGGGGATGGAAAACCGTTCCGCTACATCGACGCACACGGTGAGCGATCCTATACCCGCTCCGATAATGCATAGATCTGTGTCAGGCGATATCTGTCCTAGTATCCCTTCTTTCATGGCTTCCCAGCGAGTAGCAACGTATTCGGCAGGAGTTTCCACAAACGACAGTTCAGGGTGGCTCGAAAAACGGGCAAACCAGTTTGTACAGGATTCTCTGTTGAAATCCGAGTTCATTATGCAGATATTCTTTTTGTCCATGAGGCGTATGAAATCCTCTGAAGTGAGATA
>CAILMU010000103.1 GCA_903835325.1 uncultured Microcaldota archaeon
CCCTGCCGAAGATGACGAAATCGTCTCCTGAAGCGGGCGACGTCACGATCGAGCTGCTGAATGATTGAATCTTGGAACGGACGCTTCCGTTCTTGTCTATCAGATAGATGCCGTTGTCGGCGCTGAGCGCTATCCATTTCGAGTTGGCGGAAGCGCCGTATATGAAAGTCACATTGTATGCAGGCAAAGTGAGATCTGTGTTCCAGACTATCTTGCCGCTCGCGTCGAGCCGGACGACGTGCCCGCTTGTCGTTGTAGTGATGATCGCATTATCGAAACTGAAAACCTCGTTCGGCTCCTTGCCCACGAAGGTCTTCCATCTCTTCGTCCCGCCGGCCGGGTCCAGCGCGTAGATATTGCCATCGTCGGAAGCTGCGACCAGCATCCCCTGGATTATCTTCGGTTTCTCCGATACCGGACCTTCCGTCGCGTACTGCCATATCTGCGAAGCGAAAAGCAGAGGCCCGAATATCATCAGGAAAAGAAGTGCTTTCCTCATCCTATTCATCCCTTCAGCTGAGAGTCGTGCTTTCCCTCGTCTATCTCCTTGAGGACGTCCTTGGCTTTCTTGCCGTCTACGTTGACTCCCATGCTGACACATGAACCGAGAACCTCTTTAAGCGTATCTTTCAGGGTCTTCCCGAGCGAATTGCTTTTCGCCTTGGCTATCCCTATCGCCTTCTCCATGCTCAGGTTCCCCGCCGGGGCTTCCCTGTTTCCTGCTCCTTTCTCTATCCCGGCCTCCTTCTTGATTATCTCGGCTGTCGGGGGGCTGCCTATCTCTATCGTGAACTGCTTCGTCTTCGGGTCGACTATGACCTTTACCGGGACCTTCATCCCTGAGAATGCCTTCGTCTCCTCGTTTATCTTCGCGACCACCTGGCCTGCGTTCACGCCGAGCGGCCCTAATGCCGGACCCAGGGGCTGGCCGGCTGTCGCCTTCCCGCCTTCCACTATGATATCAATCGTTTTCATGGTAAAAACCTCTACAGAACCAGCATATCAAGCGATAGCGATTCGTTTCGGAAATCTATTCGTCCGCTTCGCTTTTTAATTGCATGGGAAATCCGATAATTTCCCATGGCTGAAAAATTTTCTTGAAAATTTTTCAACGTGATTTATCCCCATCCCTCGGCCCTTATCCTTTTCGGGTCGGCCCCCAGGCCCAGGATGCAATCCTTCAGGCCCTTTATCATGGGGAGCGGACCGCATATCCACCAGTCGAAAACCTTCGGGTCCGCGATATGCTTCTTGATGACCTCATCATTTATCCGGCCGCATTCGCCCACCCAACCCTCAGGCGACTCCTGGGTGAGGGTCAGGACGACCTTGATATCCTTATTGCGCCTAGCGAGCTCCTCGAGCTCCTTCCGATATATGATGCTGTTCCGGGTCTTCGCGCTGTAGAATAGGACGAACCTCCCATTCACGCCTTTTTCCGCTATCTCGCGGAGAATCCCGATCAATGGCGATATCCCGCAACCGCCTGCGATCATGCTGATGCTCTTCTCGCCGGAATACGTGAAATGGCCGAACGGGAGCTCGATGCCGAGCGTCGCGCCGACCGCAAATTTATCCAGAGCGCTCGTCATCTTCCCCTGGACATTCTTGATGCAGAACTCCAGATATGGCATGCCCGGTATCGAAGCTATGGAATAAGGGCGCTTCAGCATACTTGCGCCTTTATCATCCAAGAGATGGAGGACCGCGAACTGGCCGGGCTTATATGGGGGTATCTTCCCTTCCACGGGTTCCATCCTGAATATCTTGATGCCCGGGACCTGCTCCTCTATGTATATGATTTTGAATCGTGCGATTTTACCCACTTGATCACCTGCAGTTCGGATTAGATTGTGCAGCCTTGCGCTTGCGGCGTCCTTTTGCCTCTCTTCTCATGTCGGGTAAATGTTTAAAAATTGCGCCTCTGAAATGCACACCTATGGCAGATGATTCCAACGATTTCTCCAGGGTATTCTCTTACGCGGTTGATTTCTATCTGAAACGGCAGAACCTGATAATACTCTTCTCGATACCCTTCATCCTGGCTACACTGATAGTCACCCTTGTATCAGCGCCGACATACATGGCCCTCGGAGGCGTGTTCCTGAGGACGGGAAGCATCCCGGAGCTGTCCATATTGGACCTGTTCATCACGGTGCTGGGATACGCTATCGCGGTGTTCATCATCTCGGATTCGATCGTCAACATCAACATCATCATCCGCTCGAAGCGCACGCTCACCCAGATACGTTCCGACATCGTCGAAGCCATGGGGACGCACGCCACGCGCCTCTTCTACATATATACGCTGCTGCTCCTGCTCATGTTCATAGTCCAGCTCGTCACTTATGACAACCCGTACCAGTCCTGGATATATTCCATCTTCCTGCTGGTGCTCTCGTTTGTCCTGTTCTTCGTGGCCCCGGCTGTCGTGATAGACCATTCGGACACGCCCACGGCAATCCGCCGCTCGTTAGCTGTCGCCTTGAAGAAGCCCCATATGGTGGCTATCTGGGCTCTCTTCGGTTTCGTCGGTCTTTCAGCGACCGAAGTCATCGCGAACCTGATTTTCGCCTCTCCCTTCTCTAGCTACTTCACGCTGCTTGTGAATTCGCTGTTCATCCTGCCGTTCCTGATAGTTCTCCAGACCCAGATGTATATGGAGAAGTACCCGCTCGCAAGGTAATCCGGATGAGGAACCAGACAGAGTCGCGCAAGAAGGAGCACGTGGACCTCGTGGTGAAGGAAGGCGCCCAGTATTCGAAGACCACTGGCCTCGAGCGCTTCGAACCGATCCACAATGCCCTTCCAGAGATATCCCTCGAATCCATCGATCTATCCACTGATTTCCTCGGCAAACGAATGAAATGGCCCATTGTCATCACAGCCATCACTGGCGGATACAAGGAAGCCGGGAAGATAAACCTCGCCCTTGCTGAAGCTGCGCAAACGCACGGGCTCGCTTTCGGCGTCGGTTCGCAGAGGGCCATGATAGAGAATCCTGAGCTGGCATCCACGTATCAGGTCCGCAAAGCAGCCCCGACGATCCCTATCCTCGCAAATATCGGGGCGTTCCAGCTCAAGAAATACCCGATAGAGAAGATCGAAGGCATCGTCAGCAAGATAGAAGCAGACGCCCTGGCTGTCCATCTCAACCCTCTCCAGGAGGTAGTGCAGCCTGAGGGCGACACTGATTTCTCAGGGGTTCTCAGCGCCATCAACCATGCCTGCGAGAAGCTATCCGTCCCTGTGATAGCCAAGGAGACCGGCGCCGGAATCAGCCAGGACACTGCGATAAAACTGAAGGATGCGGGGGTCAGCCATCTCGATGTCGCCGGAGCCGGCGGGACATCTTGGAGCAAGGTCGAGTATCTGCGCGACGGCATCATCCCAGGGTTCGAGGAATGGGGGATCCCGACCGCCGAATCCATCATGCAATGCCGCGGCGTCCTTCCTCTGATAGCGAGCGGTGGCATCCGGACCGGCATGGATGGCGTGAAAGCCATCGCATTGGGCGCGGATCTCTGCGGAGGAGCCTACCCGTTCCTGATGGCGTACCACAACGGCTCTCTGGACAAGTATATCTCGGTCTTCGCCTCCCAGATGCGCATAGGCGCGTATCTCACGGGGTCCAGGAACCTCGGAGAGCTGAAAAAGGCCAAGATGCGCTTTTTCTGAGAATGATATCATATTTGTGTTAGAATGTGTATTATCGCATACCTTTAAATATTGTTTTGCCTAATATATAATCATGGCAATGATGAGAACCCCTGTCCTCCCGAAAAACGCTGTCAGAGAGCAGGAGAAGCACTTTCGGGACATGGGAAAGAAGTACGGCCTTCCTCCGGATGTCACAGATACGTTCAGCCAGCACGGCATACAGGTGGCGAGTGTCATCGGCAGCACGCTCGTAAAATATATGGGGCAGCTCACAGCAGCCCATAACCTCACCGAGGACGATATCCAGACCCTGACATTGCTCGCCCTTTACCACCCTCTCCATACCCTCGATGGCATGCCGCAGGCCCTCCGCAGGCGTCTCCAGGACCCGTTCGACCGGTTCTGCAGATTCCGCAAACTCGACGAGAAAGACCTTCCCAAGGACATAGAATCCTATGAGAAGATGATATACCTCCAGAACGGGATGGTCGACCCGGTATTCGTTGTGCGCGCGATCGACCTCTCCCAGACCCATGATTATGACGCCGAATCGATAGAGAAGCTCTACAGCCTCTCCGGCGAGATGGTGGACGGGAAAAGGCTGCGCACGAACATCAGCATCTCCATGCTCGATGTGTACTATCCCATTTCCGATGCGCTCCCATTCATCGACTCGGACAGCATCCGCGACATAGCCGTCGAGCAGATATGGCCAGATAAATTCGCAAAGGTGAAAGAGCAGTGCGCGGCCCAGAAGACAGAGCTCGAGCAATCCCAATTCCTGCTCCTGAAGGCTTTCGAGGCCGCGGTGCGGCGCGTGGCGCTGGAGAACCAGCTATTTGTCATCCAGAATCCGGAAGACTCATATATCTACACCGACCGGATAAAATCCGAGGGGAGCATAGTCCAGAAGCTGGTCCGGAAAAACCTGCCCACTTCAATCACATTCGCGAACGATATGCACGGCTTCCTCGTGATAACAAAGACAGCGAAGGCCGCGATGAAGCTCGCTGACATGATGATGAGGGAGCTCCGCAAAATTATCTCCAGCTCTATCAGCATAGACCAGCGATACCTCATGCCTCCCAAGGACGATGGCACGGTCCACCCGTCCGTCTCCTTGGATTTCGTAGGACCTATTTACGCAAGGAACGGGCAGCTGCTCTCGCAGTATGGCGCAGAGATACAGGTGACCGACCTGGAAGGCATTAAGGAATGCAC
>CAILMU010000104.1 GCA_903835325.1 uncultured Microcaldota archaeon
AGTATGCGGCTGCGCCTGTGCCCAGGAGGGCGACAAGGACGCGGATGAGCTCGCCTCCCATCGTGAACTGGTTGAATAGCACGTCTTCCAACATGTTAATACCTCAAGTAAAACAGAATATTGTTCGGAACTGTTTTTAAAGCACTTATATTAGGGAAGGCTTAACCGGCCACACCGTATTTCGCTATCCGTTCAGCCAAAGAGATGAGCTGTTCGGGGACGAATGCCTTGCGCAGGATGCTCCGCATCAGGAGGATGTCCTCTTTCTTGATGCATTTCAGGAGCAGGGAGGCAGGGACGAAGATGCAGAATGCCAAAGTCGTGAGCAGGCCTATGAAGATCAGGCTCGCGATCTTTCCGGAGTAGGCTGCCAATTCCCCTGTTCCGATCTTGGGGAGGAGAGGGACTATGGACATCGCAGCGGGTTTTATCATGAATACGATGATGGCGCTCAGTATCATGGCGAGGGCCAGCTTGTAGGATTCCTTCGGGATGGAGAAGCCGAAGAGCTTCTTGCCATAGTGCAGGAAGAGGAGGGTAAGAATCAGGAGGCTGATTGCAAGGGCTGCCGCGGCGCCTGTGAAGCCGAAGAGGTATATCATAAGGGGGGTCAGTATCAGGTTCGCTACTCCGCTGATTCCCATGCATTTCAGCTCGATATCCACCCGTCTTGCCCCTGCGATGACCAGCGATACGATAGAGGAATATGACTGAACCATCATCGCCAAAGTCAGGAGGGCGAGGACAACTCCCCCGGCCGCATAATCGCTCCCGTATATCAAGGAGAGGAGCTCGGATGGGAACAGAATCATGACAAGGCCGATGGGAAGGGTGATGAAAAGCATCCATCGCTGCGAGGTCTCCATCAAGGAGCGTATGCCTTCCTTGTCATTCTTTCCGAAAAGCCTGGATATCACTGGGAGGAAGATAGAGCCCACCGAAGCAGGGAATATCATGATGACTATTGCGAGGTTGGCGGCCATGGAATAAAGCGCGAGGAGGCGGGCGGATTCCGTTGGCGGGATGAGGAAGCCGAGGAAGATACGGTCCACGGATGATAGAAGGATCGAGAAGGAACCGAGGAGGCTGAGCATGAAGCCAAAGGGGATTATCTCGTGGAGGAGCTGGGATGTCGGGAGGGGGTCGCCGGTTGCCGGGATCTTGGAGAGATGATTTTTCATCATCCAATAGGATATTATGAGCGGGGGGATATAGGAGAGCGCGAAAGCCGCACACAGCATGAAGAGCGATGGACCGTAAAGATAGAACAGGATCACTGTGAATACTAATTTCGAGAGGTTCTCGACATTGCTGATGAATTGGGCGGATTTCATGTCGGCCCGCCCGTTCAGGAACGAGCTGACGACCTTGAAGATGCCGTTCAGGGCGACGAAGACCGCGAAGATGTCCATCGCTGTGGCGAGCTTCGGATTCTGATAGAAATCCGCTATCAGGTTCGCGCCAAGGAAAAGCAATGCGGCCATGATGAAGGCTGGGACCACGGAGAGGTAGCTGAAATTAAGCAGGTCGCGAATCTTGCGGAATTCACCTTTCCCTTCGAAATACGGGACATAGCGGGTGAGGGAGCCGAGGATGCCGAACTCGGAGATGAAGCTCGCGATGGATGCGATGCTCAGGGCGAGATAGAATATGCCTACATCGTCCTGGGCCGCGAGCCGGGCGACTATGACGATATAGGCGAAGGAGACGAGCTTGAACGCGACGTTGCCGAACAGGGACCAGAAGCTCCCCCGTGCGACAGATTTCGAATGCTCGGAAAGGGCTTCGGGCCCGTTGGTATCCTGTTCAGGCATGGTCAGACCTTTCCGTAATACTCTATGATTCGCTTGATGCCGTCTTCCAGTGAGACACGTGCTTTGAAACCGAGATGGGATTCCGCCTTCCTCGTCTCAGCGCAGGTGTGCTGGACGTAGTTCTTTATCTTGTTCTGCTCGTAGACCGGAGAAATATCCGTCTTTAGCGAGGCGTTCAATAATGCGACCATCTCGTTTAACGTGATGGATCGTCCTGTTCCGACATTGAAGATATCCGTCTTGTTGTAGCGCAGGGCGAGCATGTTCGCATCCACGACATCATCCACATAGGTGAAATCACGGGTCTGCTTCCCGTCGCCGAATATCATCGGCTTCTTGCCCTCCTGCATGCACCACAAGAACTGGGTTATCAGGTTGGCGTATCTGCCTTTTGCCCGCTCATGTGGCCCATATACGCTGAAATAGCGCAGGCCTACGCTGCGGACCGAATACAGGTCGCTGTACAGTTTCGCCAGGCGCTCCATCTCGAAACGGGCTTCTGTGTAGAAATCAGTCACATGCACCGGCATGTCCTCGCGGTGCGGGGGGGTGTTGCCGTTGTATATCGAGCTCGTTGATGCCCAGACGATTTTCGTCTCGTTCTTCTTGGCGTATTCAAGGATGGAGATGAAATCTGAGATTGCTTTGGCGGTGAGGGTAGGGTCGGCCCTGTACATAGGGGTGGATGAATAGACGCCTTCGTGGAATATTGCGTCGAATTTCTTGTCCACCTTGATCTTGGCGAGGTCTCCGGCATTGCCTTTGACGAATTCGATTCTGTCCTTTATCTCAGCGATGTTATCCTCGCTTCCGCTGTGCATGTTGTCGAGGATTGTGACGTCATGGTCGTCCCGGACCAGCCTCTCGACTATATTGGAGCCGATGAAACCCATTCCGCCTGTGACAAGAATCTTCATATCTGCCTCACATCCGATAAAGAGTTGATATTGCTGTCTATCGCCATGAAGGAATAAAAACGCACAGCTCAATGAAAAAAATACGCTTTCCGCTTCGTCCACGCTTCTTTTCTCACGCGCTTTCCTTTATTTTTTTCAGGAGCGCATCCGCGAGCCTGAACCTTCCTAAACCATCTATCATTTCGTTCATCCGCCCGGATATGCGGTCGCGCTCGGGTTTGTCATCGAGGATTTTCTTGATTGAGGCGGTCGCGAAAGCGTGGTCGATGCGGTTGGCCTCCCCGAGCGGGATGCCCAGGCCGTTCATGGAGATGAATTCCGTGATGGCCGTGTCTTTCGGGCGGTAGTTCACAAGCATGGCCGGGAGCCTGAAGAAAATCGAGCCGTGGAACGAGTTGCCGGAATCAGTGATAGCGAGATCGGCGGATGCCATCCTTCTGGGGAGATCCGACATGGACTGGATGACCATGAAGCGCGGATCCAGGCCTATCTCCACCCCCAGCTCCTCGCCTTTGCCGAAATCCCGGCCGACGACCACGGTGGCATGGTATTGCTCTTGGACGGGTTTGAGAGCGCGCACGATATCGAGCGAGACCGAACGCGGGTCGCCATCCTCGAAAGAGATGAGGATGCGGCTGGCCTTCTCCGGGTTCGTCCTCTGGAAATCCTGGTATGGATCGAATTCTTTTGGGAGCAATGAGTATTCCGCCCCGAGCAGCAGGTCCGTCTCTTCTTTGCACGGATAATCCAGGAGATGGGCATGGACATTCGGATTGATTACGATATCCGCATCGTATCTCTTGAGATGCATGCCGTCATCAAGTATCGCGGAAAGGGGCGAGATTTTCTTCAAGCTTGACAGATACGCCTCATCCACCTCCTTGTCTAGGATGAGCAGGTCCGGCTCGAACGATTTTATCGCTTCTTCGGTGCTGGCAAGATCGTCCTCCAGCCAAGTGTTCGTCCCGAGATCCTGATGCTTGAAGCCGGAGTCGGTTATCCTGTTGACGTGATCGGTGGAGTTTCCGCAGATGAAAAGTATTTCGCAGGATGGGTCCGTGTCTATCAATCCTGATGCCAAAGCGAGGCAGCGGTCGAGATGGTCGAATCCCTCTTTCGGGTTCGCATCCACGCGGAAAGCCATCTTCACCATATTTTTTCCCCATCCTGTATTGTCAAGGCAATCATCTTTTGATTGCTTAGACGATATGAATTCACTTGGATTACATCCGCTTATTCGATTCCTTTAGACCCTGCTCGAGGATCCGGATTTCATGGCCTTTTTCAGCCATGGCATCCACAAGGTGCGAACCGATGGATCCGGCGCCTCCGGTGACAAGGTATCTGGCCAATGCAAAACACATGTCAGGAAATAATTATTAAGGGATGAAGAGTCCCGCCACAGTGCAAGCGTACGAATCGGGGATAGAGAGAACGTACGATAGCATAGTTTTTAAACACAATTGCCCTTAAATAAAAACCATAAGATAGGTGAACATATGGGCCATGATGCTAAGATTCTTCACGCTAAAAGGAGCGCTATCCAGGAACTGGATAAAACCGATCAAGGCAAAGCCGGGCGTTTTTTTAAGAAGACGTTGGAGATGCTCAGGAGAAAGCCATTGGCTGAAGGCATGCTTGTTTTAGCCCTTGTGGGCAGTGGCGGGGCGTCCTTATCTTCAGTTTCCTGCGGCGGAGATCCTTTCTCAGCCGCTCAAGACAATACAGGTAAGGATTCCGGAAAGGGGGGTGAGGTTGGGATCGATGCGAAAAATGAAGGGCCG
>CAILMU010000105.1 GCA_903835325.1 uncultured Microcaldota archaeon
CAGCTTCTTTATCAGCATCTCCGCAGGCACCAGGATCCCCGGCTGCCCGCGTGCGCTCTCAAGCAGCTCACGGAAATCCTCCAATAGAAGCACGGTCCCATGCCTCACTATCCTGAAGAGCATGCCGGTGTCTTTGTCCAGCATCTTCAGCCTGAAGGAATCTTTGGAAAGGATGGAGTTCAGCAGGTCGTCCGCCTTCCGCGGCTCGGCCAGGTTGAGCATATGGGAAAGATTGACTATCTCAGACAGGTTCTTCACCCGCTCCTCCGTGATTATACGGTAATCGATGGCCGGGTTCGAAAGGATGGAGCAGAGCACCCTGATGCCATCCGCAGGATGGCCTGCCATGTCGCTATACGACGCGCCCAGCAGCTTGGAGAACCACGTCGCATGGGTCGAAGTGAGCATGCCCGGGGAGAATCCGGGTTTCCGGAAGAGCTTCCCGAGCGCCTCGAATGCGGGCTGCGCCGCTTCCGCTGCGTTCGAATTCGCAGCCCGGATGAACAGCGCGAAATTATCAGGGAACGCGATACCGAAATCTGATGCGCCGAAATTCTTGTTCGAAAGAAGGCTGCTGAGCGCGAGGATGGCATGCGCGCAGTTCGGCCCCGTCTCCAGTATCGCCAGCCTCAGCGCCTGGCTGATATGGGGATTGTATTGCCGGTATGAGATGAGCTTGCCGAATTCTTCCAGTGCGACCGGGACATTTCCAGAGCTTCTCGCGATCAGGCCTGCTGTGCCAAGGTCAGCCGCCTTGAAGTCCGTGCTTGAAACCAGATACTCCAGCTGATGCAGTGATGCGGTGATCCGTGCCGCTTGGCCTCCGGCTATTGTTTTGATCAACCCCGTCGCTTCCTGCCTCTGATTCTGCGGCAGCAGATTCAGTATCCTTTGCGCGATATCTTTGTGCTCCGGCGCAAGATTAGAAAGAACCGTGTCACTCCGTAGCGATGCTGTTTTTCCCATTCAATAAGGTAATCCCTCTCGGAATTAATAAAGATATTCCAGGCCACGAGGAGTCATCCTGCCGGCAAGCCCATGCCTTATAATCCTTTACTCACACTCATTTGTGTCTATGAAAAACAACCAAAAGAAGGAGAAGGGGCATAACGGCCCTTCGCCTCATAAAGAGGAGACCCCTGTCATCCGCTATCGTTCCCTTGTCGTCAGCTATCTCAGCATACTCGCCCGTATCGAAAAACGCTCCATCCAAGACACCCCGCAGCCCCTTCTCGATTCGCTCGGCGTCTCGCTGTCCACCGACAGGATACACTGCACGACAATGAGCGTCAAGTTTCCGGATGCATTGGGCAAGGAAGATCTCGAGCGACGGATATCGAGACTCAATGCTTTTATCGCGGAGAATCAGGCATACATCCCGCCCGAGACCAAGAGCCGCTTGCGCCCAGGTTCGTTCAACGGCATGTGGCCGAAACAAAAGAAGATTATGGAAGCGAAGATGAAAGCAGCAAGGGAGCTGTTAGTAGAAAAAGCGAACGATGTCCCCGCCATCGAAGAGGCCTGAAGCTGGCCTGGCGGTCTATTCATGTTCGCCGTATTCTTTTGATCTTTCATGGGAAAACGCAAATCATGCCATCTGCTCAGGACCGGGAAGCGCCTCTTTTTCGTGTTATAATACGAATTTAAATGTGTTACCTCATATCTATCATAATATTACTTCAAGGTGCACATCTATGCAGTCATGGAACAAAACAGCAGCAGCCGAGCTCTCGAAGATGAGGGCTACAGCCGCCAAGCTCCCCCTCCATGATTTATTGCAGGAGCCGGCCAGGCTGTTGCAGGCCAACCGTCAATTCCTTACGCTCATCCCTCCGCAATCCAATGAATCCGGGGCCGTCGGCATGCTTGTCCCGAACCTTGATTCAAAAGCATCTGCCATTGAGCATCTCCTGGATTTCGCCCTCGCCGCGAAGCTGGACTGCAGGGTAGGTTCGATGCCCTGCGACGAGATACTCGCTTACCTCCTCACTGCGATCGACCGGACCATACCTCCTAGCGCAGCGCTCAAATTCAGCGACGGGAACCTCACCAGCGAGGAAAAAATCGATACGATAAACAAGGCGATATGCGGTTCCCGGGACACGATAATAAGGAACGTGAAAGAGCTGCTATATACCGTCACTTCCCAAACCCGGACGTTTTTCCTTAATAACGAGACGCTAGATCGGAGCTCGCGGGAGCTGGAGGGTCTGGTGGTGATAGCATGCGATGTGAACCTGGGAATCAGATACATCAACGCGATCGCCAGCGCCCTCACGATGGATGAGGTTGAATCCCTCAGGATATTGACCTCGGCCGATATCCAGAATGCAAAACGATATGAGAGGCTCCGCATGGCGATGCCCCCTCCTGAACGGTACGGCGCAAAACGCACCAATATGCTCAGGACGAAGCTGTCCCTGGCCTGCCCCAAGACGATGGCTGAATTCGGCACGCTTCATGCGGAATGGGAAGCCGGGCTGGTGCACCGATTCGTCGATAGCCAGATCGCACCATTCCTCAAGGACGCGATTATTATCAAAACGGTTGATGAAATGGAGCAGGCAACAGCCAGGCCCTCTCCCCCTGCAGGACGGTCCTATGGCGAGGACGCGGCCATCCTGAGACAGGACTTCCCGAACCTCTTCCGCAAGATGCAGCGTCCAAACCCCAAGGAACTCGAAGCGAGGGCTTTCCGCAACAGCATCCGGAAATTGATGCGGCAGGGCATTCCAGATCATTTCATCTACTCCTCTCTCCATAGAAACCTGTTTGATGCGCCGGCGATCAAATCCCATTGGGAGTCGAACCAGCGCTATCTCGTCGAACAAGGGAAAGAGCCGGAGAGGCCGAAATCCAAACCGCCTGTCCTGTTCACGCGCCCTCTCGAGCTGGAGGTGCCGGTAGAATGCCCGAAAAGCAACGGCAGCATATCGAAGCATGGTTTCATCGCATCCATCAAGCTGACCACCCAGACCTGCCAGTACATCCATGAACGCGGTTTCAAGCCCGAAGATATCATATTCTCTGTTTGCAAGGGTTTCGAGTTCGGCAAAGGCATGAGCGGCACCGGCGGAGCGGTCGGCAACGCGCACTACCGGGGCGTCCACGTGCGGAACAATATCAGGCGCTACCTGCAGAAATCCTACAGCGAAAGAGGCGGCAGGGCGCCGGACGAGGGCGATATCGTGGACTTCCTGAAATCCATCGATCTTGTCAGGACCTTCGGAAGCGGACCGACCACCAAGACCAAGGATGATGCGATGGCCATCAATACCGGCCCTTCCCATCCTGTGGGGAGAGACATCTTCGCGACCATGAATGCCGCTTTCGTGAATCTACGGCGTGGGAGCTAAGCTTCTTCTGCATTTTGAGATGGAATTTAAATGGGCGCGTCCATTAGCAATCCATGGCAGACTCCATCGACCAGGACAGGGAAGCCCTCGTATTGCACCAGAGGCTGCGGGGCAAATTAACGATTTCAGGCAAAGCCAAGATTAAGACGCTCCATGACCTCGCCCTTCTCTATACTCCTGGAGTGGCTAAACCCTGCCGCGAGATAGCCCAGAACAAATCGCTCGTGTACGACTTGACGATGAAAGGCAATACCGTCGCGATAGTGAGCGACGGCTCCCGCGTCCTCGGCCTTGGGGATATCGGGCCTGAAGCAGCCCTCCCTGTCATGGAAGGCAAAGCGCTCATCATGCAGCAGTTTGCTGGGATAGATGCGTTCCCCATCTGCCTTGACACGAAAGACGCGGAAGAAATCGTGAGGATCGTGCGCGCCATATCGCCCGGCTTCGGCGCGATAAACCTGGAGGATATCGAGACCCCGAAAGTGTTCGAGATCGAGAGAAGGCTGACCGAGCTTCTTGATATCCCGGTTTTCCATGACGACCAGCACGGGACCGCGATGGTGACGCTCGCAGGGCTATACAATGCGCTCAAAGTGACAGGAAAAAATGAAACAAACAAACAAAAAAATGGCCCGAATCCGTACGAGTCGCTTCGTATCGGTATTGTTGGCGCGGGGAGCGCGGGTTGCGCCATTGCCAAGCTGCTGTCAGCCGCCGGATTCAAGGATTTGGTCGTTTTCGACAGCCAGGGTGCGATTTCGCAAGCGAGATCCGGGATGGAGGATTACAAGCTTGAGCTCGCGAGCTTCAACACCTCGAATTTCACAGGGACTATAGACAAGTTCTTCGGAGCGGATGTAATAATCTCGGCAGCAAGGCCCGGCGCAATCCCGCTCGAAACCATCAAAGCGATGAAAAAACCGAACATCGTCTTCGCGCTCGCGAATCCGATACCCGAAATCTCGCTAGAAGAGGCGAAAGAATTGGGAATCGAAGTGTTCGGGACCGGCCGCTCGGATTATCCAAACCAGATAAACAATTCTTTGTGCTTCCCGGGTTTCTTGAGGGCACTGCTCGATCTCCGGGTGAAGAAGATAACTGTCGAGATGAAGATAGCAGCGGCAAAAGCCATCGCAGATTCAGTCAAGAACCCGACCAAAGATAAAATCGTCCCGGATGTCTTCGACAAGAAAGTCGTGAAGAACATCGGGAAAATGGTCAAGGAAGCGATCAAGGGATGAACCGAATCGCTCAACTATACTTTTTTACCCTCTTCAGTATCTCCTTATCGACCTCGCTCGGCCCTGCGGCTTTTGATATTATCTTCTCCAGGTCGCTTTCGCTCATCAGTTTCTTCTGGACAACCAGCTGCTTCAATGTCATTTTCTTCGCAAGCGCTTCCCGCACCAGAATCGAGACTTCCTTATAACCCAGATACGGGTTGAGCGCGGTCGCATAGCCGAAAGACCTCTCGAAATTCTCTTTGGTCCGTACGGTATCCACCGTCATCCCTTCGATGCAGAACTCCCGGAACATCTTAGAACAATTTGAAAGAAGGCGCTCGGATTGGAGGATGTTGTGCGCGATAAGCGGCGTGCCAAAATTCAACTCAAGCTGGCCCGATTGCGCAGCAAGCGAAACCACATGGTCGTTTCCCATCACCTGCCAGCAGACCATGTTCACGGCTTCTGGAACTGAAGGATTAATCTTTCCCGGCATGATGGAGGAACCCGGTTCGACCTCGGGAATTATAAGTTCGGAAATCCCTCCTTTCGGGCCCGATACCAAAAGGCGAATGTCGTTCGCTATCCGATTGAGGGTGATGGCATACCTTCGAAGAGCGGCTGAAAGCGTCGTGAAATCGTTCATGTCCTGCGTCATCTCGACCGCATCCTTCGCCATCCGCACATTGAGCGATGGCTCCGTGCCCTTGTTCAGCTCCTCCACAACCATCTCGCGGAATCTCGGGTGCGCGGTTATCCCGCTTCCTGTCGCGGTCCCACCTATCCCCAATTCACGCACGCATCCGAGCGCGCGTTCGATCTCGTCCGCGTCTTTTTCTATCGCTCGCGCCCATGCGGAGAACGTCTGAGCATAAGTCATGGGGACAGCATCCTGCAAGTGCGTGCGCCCGATTTTAAGTGTCGATGATTCGTCCTTCTCTTTGGCTTTTTTCTCGAGCGCCTTTTGGAGAGTTCTGGCTTCCGCGATCAGCGAAACAGACAACCCGATGCTCGCGATCCTTATCGCAGTAGGAACGACATCGTTCGAGCTCTGCGACATATTCACGTGGTTGTTCGGATGGACCATCTTGTACTGGCCTTTCTTCCCGCCAAGCAGCTCTTCTGCCCGGTTCGCGATGACCTCGTTCACGTTCATGTGGAGCGGAGTCCCGGCCCCAGCCTGGAAAGCGTCCAGGACGAAATCCCGGGCAAAGGCTCCGGATATCACAGCATCCGAAGCCTTCACTATCGCATCCGCAGTGACAGCATCGAGCTTCCCGAGCTTCTTGTTAGTTATGGCCGCGCATCTTTTGATGAGAGCGACAGAGCGGATTAGTTCCGGATCCACCTGCATGCCGCTCAACCTGAAAACTTTTCCTGCCCGGACCGTGAATGAACCATAATACGCTTCGTCAGGCACTTCGACTTTACCGAGGAAATCCTCTTCGATACGCATAAGCATTCATCTCCTTCTGATGAGCGAAATAAGGACTAGCGAGACGAAGCCGAGCGCTGGGATAGGGCATCCGGACGATGGCGAGGGCGAAGGCGGAACGATTGGGCCGGTATTGTTCGAGCCGTTTGCTGTCCCGCTCTGGTTTCCTGGCATGCTCTGATTCTGGTTCCCAGGCTGCGAAGTGTTCTGCGGAGGTGGCGGTGGCTGGTTCGTATTGTTCTGGCTTAGGTTCGTGTTAGGCTGATTCGTCGCGTTCTGGGCTGGCGGAACAGGAGGAGTGGGCGGCGGAGTAACCGGAGGCGCTTCGAAGCATTTCTGGTAATAGAACTCTATCTCCCTGCTCCGGTAATTCTGCGCATCCACGCGCAGGATGAACATATGCGTGAGGAAATTGAGGGTGCCCGGGACCGTCATCACGGCTTCGCCGTCGCTCCCTGTCTTCACCCGATTCGGCAGTGCCTGGTATCCGTATGTCGTATCGAAAAGCGTGATGTCCGCTCCTGAAACCGCTTGCCGGGTGCTGTTTCCCAGGACATCGATGGTCAAATCCTTCGTGTCGCAGTCTATCGTTATCCCCACATCCAAGGATTCCAGCGATTGCCCTCCCGTGTCCTTTATCCCGATATAGGCCGGTTTCACGGTGAATGCCATAGCAGGCAATGAAAGAAGCAGCATCCCGAGAATGACATATCGAAGCGGTACCATAGGTTAGTTGATAATCAAGGAAGCTTTTATTCTGTTGCGCTAGCGGAAGGTTCAGATTCGTTCTTTGCGATTGCATCTTCATTCCCGATTTTCCCTTTTCCTTCCCCTCCGTTCCCTTTTTTCTCTTCGCTCTTTTCCTGTTTTTTCCTCTTCCAGGGTTTTCTCTTGTTTTTTAAGAAATACCATATGATTGCGATCGCGCCGATGATAAGAACCGCGAGTAAAACGAGCGCGATGATCAAAAGCGCTGAATCGGTTCCAATAGATTCTGCGGATGATCCGAGTCCGCCGAAAATCCCTGCGAGCGCGCCCGAGAAATCCTTCATGAGACCGGTTGTGTTCCCGCTCGTAGTGGAATTGGTGGCTCCGCTATTATTGTTTCCGCTCGTCTGGTTCGGGCTGTTGTTCATCTGCGTTCCTGTCTGGTTGGGTTGCGTATACGAAGTATTGGGTTTCGGTTTCGGCGGTGGTGGGATAGGCGGTATCCAGCTAGTATTGGTCAAGCAATTCACGATATCGAAATGGACCTCCTTGTTCCGAAACCCCCTCTTCTCTATGACCATGATGAAAAGGCCCCTCATCAGCAAAACATTCCCAGGAAGCTTCATCACCACCAATCCGTCCTTGTCCGACTTGCCTGTGCCGATTGTCGGGCTGGAGAAATCCACGTATTTCAGGTAGGTGTTGGCATCCTGCACGGGGTTCGTGGCATTGTCCATCACTATGACATTGATAGCTGCTGCCGTGCAGTCAACGCTCAACGAATAGGTGAATTCCGGGAGATTATTGTCGCCGTTGTTCTGCTGCTCGTATATGTGCGGGCCGATGACTACTGCGCTTGCGAGGGATGGAAAGAGGAGCATGAATAATAGATACGGAAGTTTCGCCACGTTGTTTTTTCGTGCCGACTCCTTTTATTCGTTGATGTTCTATTCAAACCGAAGTACGAGGTGCGAGTAACACCTCTACTCGTTGATGCAGAAAATGCTGTTGTGAGCATTCTGGCCGAACAAGCAAATAGTGACATCGCCGTACTTATGGCTAGGCCCTTGTAATGCTCTATTTATTGCTATCCAATGATTTGGCCAGTCTGCTTGCTAATTAGGTAGTGCCCGGTTACAATATTGTTATCTATACATTTTCCATTATTGAAATCTCTATTATTTGAATCCATATTATCTATATTATTGCATCGATCATACTTAACGAGAATCGATACATCGAACAAATCATCTTTCGAAGTAACATTCTTTGAGACGACGCTCCAGTTAGATATTTGCGGAAATCCTTGCAGCGCGCCATCATGATTATTATCATAATTAATTCTTGAATCGAGTTCGGAATATACGAAACGATCTGCTATCCGGAGCGCCTGGTCTTCGGTTGAAGTCGCATTTATCACTGTGAGGTTATAGGAAGCCCCCAATTGTTTGCTTCCTTCCCTATATGAAATCCAGATTGTATAATCTCCAGGGATGCCGGGTGCTAAAAAGTTAAGAAGATACGAATCAGGGGGGTGACTGTTATTTATCGCATGTATGCTAATGTCATTAGTTAATCTCTTGCCATTTAAGGATATAGTTCGATAATCGAAAGAGCTATAACCTACCTTTGAATATTCTGGACTTTCAGGATAAGAAGTTGTAACCCAGATATCTTCTTGAGTCGTAGTATGTATGACTGCCTTCAGTTCCCCATTGCTTTGCACATAATTGACCTTGCTACCATCTAGCATCACCGACGAAAAATTTCCCGGATTTAAATTTAATGCTTGTGTGACATTTCCAACACATTGCGATTCTTCTTGAACGATGTTGCCATTAGGGCATACATGATTTTTTAATGGAAAATTGATGCACCCATAGGCAAAAAGAAGCATTAGCAATGTAATTATGGTGGCTTTTTTCATGATATCCATATACGCATATATTTACCAACTTTTTTATTGGTTCGTTGATGATATCTTTCTGAGGGAGAGCTATGGGTGAGATTAAAAAATGAGAAGCGATTTTGGAATTGCTCAGATACGTACATCTTGTATATCTACGAAACGCACTTTTAATTTCGGAGCCCAACTATTAGTCGCTGGTATCGTCAGCATTTCTTCAACCGAGGGAATATCTTGTGCCCAGCCAGATAAGGAAAAAGAAACTTCCCCTATTGAATTAACTGGGATTTGGGTTGTGCCATATACGGGTAAGGTGGCACAAGATGAGAATGGCGCATATTATATGGCGAATAGATTTATCGTGAGATTTCAAGGATCCATAGATAAAGAAACGGTTACCGGAATGATAAAAGATTTCAATGGAAGTGTGACAGGTGTTATCCCTCAACTCCGGCTTTTTGAAATTGAAACACCGGAAAATATCGAGTCGGCTATGTCAACCATGAAAAGTAAACCCGGAGTGGAAAATACCTCCAGGAACTATTTTTTCGATCGCGCTACAACGTGGGACAATGACGAATACTATTCCGAAGGAAAGGATTATTCACAAGGATTATGGTGGTCCAAATCAATTGAACTTACCAACGGATTAAATCTGCTTGTGGCAAGCGGAGTAAGTCTGAAACCCGTTAATGTAGCGGTTATAGATATGGGGTTTGATCTAGGCGATATCGAGATTCCGTATGTTAACAAAAAATACCATTATGACTTTGCAGATAGCGATGGAGACGTCAGCGCGGATGAAGACCTCACTAGAGATGGATACGCTCATGGGAACTTGGTAGCATCATTCATAGGAGCGATCAACAATGGTTTGGAAACAAATGGGGTTGCATCAGCTGGAAAATCCACATTTGGAATTCTTCCCCTTAAAGTGCATAGTACTTCTGGAGGCAATGGGATCCCTACACTTTATGAAACGTTATTTGGCGATGATTATCGTGTAGCAGCAGCTCTTCAATATATCCATGAAGAAGCTGATGAGCTCAATATCAAAGCAGTCAATATGAGCTTTGGTCGGTGGAATGCATCATTTCTTTACGGATATTCAACCCAGTTAGCAATATACAATCTGATAGATAAAGGTATTATCCCGGTAGCTGCAGCAGGAAATGGAAGTACTGATGATATTAGCACAACTAACCCCTTAGATGCCTGTAAGTTCTATCCTTCGGCTTTTGATAAGGTTATCTCTGTGGCAGCCACCTCGATAAAATATGGGAAAGAAAAAAGAGCTTCATTTTCCAATTACTCTAATGATACAAATTGCATGGAGATATGCGCTCCTGGAGAGGATATTCTGGTTTTTAATTCATTTGGAGTTGCATCACTTCAGGCCGGAACTTCACTTGCTTCTCCAATGGTGGCTGGTCTAGTCGCGTTAATCAAATCAATCAAGCCTGATATGCCGGTTGATGAAGTGAAAGACACCCTTCGCATGAACGCTGATGATATTGACCTAAGCGATGATCCTGTCACAGCATTAAATAGCACCACTTGGAAGAGGATAAATGTTGGAAAAACCATCCAATATGTTTTACAAACAGATCCTGGCAATCAAACGATTAGCTGCATTCAACTCACTGGTTTTGGGATAGGCGAATACTTTTTGAATTCAGGAAAAATTGCCAGCTCAGGAGCAATTTATGATATCTCTTCAGGGACCAGAACCCCCGCTCCAAGTAATTGTACATTAAGAGCTTTTATTGAAGGAAAATTGATTTGTGAGACGAGTTCGTATGAGCTTAATGTTATTGATATCTCGAATAACGCCATTCTCCGGACGATACCCGCATCATATCATCCAAATCCAAATTTCGATGAACTCGCAATATGGAAGAATTTTTTTGTTTTCCGAGGATATGCTAACGTAACTGAAGACGATCTTTACTTAGTTGATCTTTCAAATGACGGTATCCAGGACATGGGCAAAATTGGAAGCCAACCAGCTATTGGAAACAACCACTTGGCTTATGTTGGGTACGATGTTCCATCGCAATATATGGTCAGCCGCGGTGACATCAAACTTTATGATGTCCCAGGCAATTCTACCTTTTCGATGGGCGGCCCGATAGGAGAAAATCCTCGGATTTACGGTGATCAGCTCGTATACAATTACCTTGAAGTCCATGTCGTTGGGAACGACATCCTCCAATATTCTTTGCAGGTTGCAGATATCAGCAACATCTCCCAACCGATAAGCACAGTAATATCTCAAGGATCAATGAATGCAAATCCAGGACCAAGTACAACAGCGGATAATGTAATCAGGAATTATGGCATATCCGGTGATTATGTGGCGTTTCAGGATCCGTCCTCGCCATCCGATGCCCGTCTTTATTCTATTTCACAAAAAAGCATGGTCACAGCATATCACGGCGCTATAATGGGGAGTTTTTACGGTTCTCCACCGTCAGTGCAAATAGGTGGAAAACAAATTCTAATATTTACAAATTCTGATCCTATTATATGCTCCTTTTGAATCCATCGCTTCACTTCTTGCCGAACTGCGCGAGCATGGCCTCTATTTGAATCCGCTCATTCGCCCCCTGGACCAGCCTGAAGCTGAATTCGCCGAGGGACTCTATGAGCCTCATCTTCTCCTTCTCCGGGACATCCAGCTTCGGTATCTCTCGGTAGACCTGCGAAAGGATGTCCTCGCCGGAGAGGCCGTAAACCATTATCAGCTTGTCGAGGTTCTCCCGGGCCAGGCTGAAGCTCCCCTTAATCGCGAGCTCGACCATATCCTTGACCTCTTTCGGGGTCGCCCTGCTGCTTATCTTGTGGACAAGCTCAGCCTTCACATGCCTGGAGTGCATAGAGCAGCCTTGCAGGATGTTCAATGCCCTTCTCATATCGCCTTCAGAGATGTAGAATATGGCCTTGAACGCATCGTCATCAACCTCGAGCTTCTCGCTCTGGGCCGCGTGATGTAGCGCTTTTTTCACATCAGCCTCGTTCAGTGGCATGAACCTGAAGACAGCGCACCTGCTCTGAATAGGCTCAATGATGCGGGAGGAATAGTTCGCGGATATGATGAACCTAGTGACAGACGAGCTCGACTCCATGGTCCTCCTGAGCGCCTGCTGGGCTTCTGTAGTCAGCGCATCCGCCTCATCAAGGAATATCAGCTTGAAGGGCACCTCGCCTATCGAGACCGCCCTCGCGAAATCCTTTATCCTGCCCCGGACGACATCTATCCCGCGTTCGTCGCTGGCGTTCAGCTCCATGAAATTCCCGGTCATCTCGTCTCCGTACAATTCGTGCGCCAAGGCGAGGGCGCATGTCGTCTTGCCGACCCCCGGGGGCCCGGCGAAAAGCATGTTCGGCATGTTCCTGGCTTTCAGGAAGGCCTTGAGGCTGGAAACAGCATCGGTCTGCCCGACGACCTCGTCGAGCTTTTTCGGCCTGTATTTCTCTGTCCAGGGAAGAATGTCTTTGGTGTCCATCAATTCATGATTCGGAACCAATGTTAATAAATTTTGTCAGGTGATTGAATCTTTGATATTTATGGAACGCGTCGCGACAGGCATAGCTGGATTGGATGAGATGTTGAACGGAGGCATACCGGCAGGGCGGCATATCGCCCTCTACGGAGGCCCTGGTTCGGGAAAGACCTCCTTCGGTTTCGAGTATCTCTACCGGGGCGCGAAAGCCGGCGAAGCCGGGCTGTATATAACCATGGAGGAGACGCCGGAGGATATCGTGGACAACATGAAGAACACGTTCCCCATGCTATCCGATGTCTCTCAGCTGGTATCCGCCAAGAAGCTGGAGTTCATAAAACCAGACAAACTGGAGCTCGAATCCGTCGCCAACCTGCTGGAGGACCGCATCACATCGAACGATGTCAAGCGCGCGGTCATCGATTCCTCGACCATGATACGCCTCTCGTTCGCCACGGATATCGAATACCGCCAGACGCTATTCGAATTCCTCTCGCTCCTGCGCAACCTGGATGTCACCACGGTGACCACGGTCGAAGCCAGCACCTCGAAACGCGAGGAGATGCGCTATGATATAGAGCACTTCACCATGGACGGCATCATCAACCTCTACAACCTTGACAGGGAAGACCGCAGGATAAGGGCCCTTGAGATATTCAAGATGAGGGGCACCGACCATTCAAGGGATCTGGTACCGTTCAAGGTCACGCCTAACGGGATAAAGGTCTACATCGGGGAAAAGGTATTCTAGCGGAACGAAGGATTCTCGGGTTTCCTGGTTCAAGGTTCCGAATTCATGGTTCCGGCTTCGCGATTAGACTCCGGGTCCTGTTCTCTTTTCCGCTTCCTTATTTCATAATATTTTTTCCGGCGTCAATACCAGGATATCAGCCACCGCACTTATGTCATTCGGGGCGAATCCGATATCCTGGAGCGTTTTAGCGAAGTAGACCATCTCGAAATAACTCCGACCATTTCGGACAACGCCTTTTTCACTGTAATACGCATCGCGCATCGAGTGGTCTTTGCCCAGGGCTTCCAGCCGCCCGGGGATTTCGATCAATCTGATTTCTCGTCCAAGAAGCTTCAGCTTTTTGCATAGGTCGCGCCATTCTTCAAGATATCCATCAAGATCGAACCCCTTGACATTTGCGATGGACCTCATGATTTTCATAGGATCCGAATTCTTGTCGCGAAATCGGATTCTTTCGACGCCTGTATTCAAAGATTCTATCGCTGCATTGAAGCTTTCAAGGGCATTGCGAAGGATGAGCACCCGTGTGCCTCCTATCCTGAAAAAATCAGAAATGCCGAAAAATGAATTATCATTTATATTGAAACGTGGATCGCGGTATGCATGGATTTCGAGAAAAAGGGATTCGTGTCTCTCATCGGCCAGTTTGTATATCTGCCTCATCCGTGCTACTTTATCTTCGATGGATAGTACGCTTTGCGCAGAATATCCTAGACAACCAAGATCTACGCCTGCCACCACCTCTTCATTCTCTAATGCTCTTGTGAACCTCCATCCTCTCTCCATCATATCCAAGGTCGGGTGGGATTCTATTCGGATATCCCGTTTCATGAGCTCCTCGCCGAGCGCCTTGCCGAAAGGCAAAACCGCAGGGTGCTCCTGCGTATGGGGGTAGATCAGATGGATGCTTTCAGGTTTCGAACCTGGCAGTTTGCGGTATGTTTTTGCATCATCAAAAACCGGGAACCGATCGCGGGGAATCATAATGCCCCCTCCCGTCTCATATCTTGTTTCACTGAGCCCCACCAGTAGCTCCCAGGTTATTCTCGCACGCCTCCTGATTCTTTTTCGCGACATCCAGGTTCTCCTGGCCTATCTCGGCGTTCGCCTTCCCAAGCTGCTGGGATTTCCACCCGGCGTGCGCTGCCATCCTGAAATGCCTGGCGCAACCGGCATAGTCTTTCGATTCGAAGGCCGCAGACCCTTTCTCGAACTCGTCCCTGAACTTCAATGACGCGAGGTGCTCGAGCGCATAATCATTGAGCGGGAAAATCCCGAGCGAGCGTTCGAATCCAGCCATCGCCCCCTGCAATTCGTTCTTGGAGCGCAGGAAATCTGCCCAGTCCCTGTGCGGGATGGCTTCTGATTCGGAGTAATCCATCTTCATTTTCGTAATGAACGGGCCGTGGGCGCTCATGCCTGGCCTCGGGAGCTGGAGGTCAATATCTATCCGTTTCCCCTCGACAATCGCGAATGCCATCATATGGTCGACATCGTCTGCCATGTCCTTGTAGTGCCTGACCTCTGCCCCTCCCGGGAACATCGGCGCGTTCCTCTTCGGATCCCCTTTCGTGACGACCCCTATCCACATTATCGCCAGCTCGTCGCAGACGCCTCCCTGCACCAATGTCTGGGCCGGGACGCGCGGGGCTCTCATCTGAGTGCTTTTATCGAATCTGACATCTAGTCTCCCCCCCACTCGGAGAGCATCGAAGAGCGCATCCACTTTGGCTCTCGTGGTCTTCAGCCTTGCCGCGCTCTCAGCCAGTTCGCGCAATGTGTCGTTGAGCTCGAACTGGTTCGCGCTGGAATCATAGCCGAAAGGGAATCGGGTGCGTTTGGCATCGCTTTTTTCGCTCTCAACACCATCCAATTTCGCCGAAGCGTTTGCGCTCGCCGACCCGTTCGCGTTGGCCTGCGTTCCCGCGCTCGTCGAGACATCCGTCGGATTCTGCGTCCTCGCGATGTTCTCGTTCATGCATCCATAGCCTAGGAAGAGCGATGCGCTAACGAGCGCGCATGCGGCCGCCGGGACGCTTCTTGGGCTCTTGCGTGGGTTTCCTATCTGGGATTTGGATGAATCAAGGATTACCATGGCAATTAATTGTTAAAAAGTGTTTATAAATGTTATAGAAACCAAGCCTCAGGGTTTTGGGACTGGACATTTTAAACACTTCCCAGATATAGTTGTAGACGCTAATTGAGTCGATCAAATACTATAACGAGGTAGATTTGTTTCATGTACGATCACAAGACGGTAGAGAAGGAGATCCTAGACTTCTGGAAGAAGGATCAGATATACGAGAAATCCAAGAAGGCGAACGCGGGGAGCGAGCCGTTCTATTTCTGCGACGGCCCGCCATACGCGACCGGACAGATACACCCTGGGACAGGATGGAACAAGACGATAAAAGACGCTGTCTGCCGCTACAACAGGATAAACGGCAGGGACGTCCGATTCCAGCCCGGCTACGACACGCATGGCCTGCCGATCGAAGTGAAGGTCGAGCAGGAGCTCAAATTCCAGCACAAGAACGACATCGAGAAGTACGGCATCGGGAAATTCATCGAGAAATGCAAGGCGTTCGCGACGAAATACGTCGGCATCATGGGAACGCAATTCGAATCCCTCGGGGTGTGGGCCGATTACGACCATCCCTACATCACCTACCATGATTCATACATCAATTCGTCATGGAAAACCCTTGCCATGGCCAACGAGAAATCGCTCCTCCACGAAGGGGTCTATGTGCTCCCCTACTGCTTCCGCTGCGAGACGACCATAGCCAACTACGAGCTCGAATACGGCGATGAGACCGACCCGAGCATATTCGTGAAATTCAAGGTCAAAGCTGAGAAGAAGGAGGAAAAAGACAAGGACGCTCACCATGCTGCGGATAATGAATATCTTGTGATTTGGACGACCACTCCTTGGACCCTTGTCGCGAACATGGCAGTAATGGTCCACCCGACCCTCCAGTACGTCCGGGTCAAGGTCGATGATGAAATCTGGATAATCGCCAAAGAGCGCCTCGAATACGTCCTTGGTGAATTGGGAAAGAGCGGGACGGTCATAGACGAGCTTCCGGGGAGGAAGCTCAAGGACATCGAATACCTGCACCCGTTCCAGGACAAGATACACAAGTTCGCAGACCGCAAAGTCGTTTTAAGCGACGAATATGTCACGCTCGAAGAAGGCACCGGTTTGGTGCATTGCGCACCCGGCCATGGTCCGGCCGACTTCATTATCGGCAAACGCTTCGGAATCGAGCCGTTCTCACCTGTGGACGAGCACGGCAGCTACACATCGGATGCCGGCGACCTTGCCGGCAAGAATGTCCGCGAGGCGAATCCGTTAGTGTGCGAAATCCTGAAGGAGAAAGGCGTCCTGCTCAACGAATCGCGCATCCGCCACAGATACCCGCACTGCTGGAGATGCAAGACCCCGCTCATCTTCATCACCACCAACCAGTGGTTCATAAACATCTCGAAGATGAAGGACCAGATGCTCAACGAGATAGAGAAGACCGAGTGGCACCCGGATTTCGTGAAAGACCGCTTCCGCGAGTTCGTGAACGGGGCGCCGGACTGGTGCATCTCGCGCCAGAGATACTGGGGCATTCCGCTCCCTATCTGGAAATGCGCAGGATGCGGGAAGATAAGGGTCGTCGCTTCGCGCGAAGAGCTGCCTAAAGTGAAGGAGCTCCACAGGCCGTACCTGGACGAGATAGAGCTCCCATGCGCATGCGGAAAAGCGATGAAGCGCATACCGGATGTGATGGATGTCTGGTTCGACTCAGGGAACGCCGTCTGGGCATCCATGAACAGCGAGGAGGCGAGAACCTACGGCGAGCGCGCCGATGTCATCATCGAGGGGCAGGACCAGATAAGGGGATGGTTCTATTCACTGCTAGGTTCCGGCGTGGTCCGCTACGGCGCGAGCCCGTACAAGCGCCTGCTCATGCACGGATTCTTCGTGGACGAGAAGGGCGAGAAGATGAGCAAATCCGTCGGCAATTTCGTGCCCCTCGAGCAGATACTCGAGAAATACGGCGCGGATGCCTTCAGGCTCTGGGGCATGAGCAACACGATTTCCGAGGAGCTGAAATTCAGCTGGGATGAGATGAAGAAGAGCAAGGCGGATCTCAATATCGTCTTCAACATGGTCTCGTTCCTCGAGCGCTTCTATCCGGACAAGAAGTTCGAGAAGGCAGAGCTTACGCCGATGGATGCCTGGCTCATGAGCAGGCTGAACTCGACAAAGAAGGAGTTCAACCGCGCGTTCGAAGCCTACGAGCTCAACCGCGCATCCAAGGCGTTGCGGAATTTCATAGTCGAGGACCTTAGCCGCTTCTACATGAAGATAGCCAAGGAGCGCATCCAGGAAGGCGACAATGCCGAGGCCGCACTATTCACGATATACCAAGCCATGCTGGCTTCCTTGCAGATGCTCGGATGCTTCAGCCCGTTCCTCAGCGAATACCTGTACCTGCGGTTCTTCAAGAAGCACGAGACTGCGGAATCCCTCTACCTGATACGCATGAGCCACCTCGACGAATCCGGGATAAACAGCGGTGCCGAGAAGAGGATGGAGCTAGTCAAAGAGGTCGTGTCTGTGGCTATGCTGGCAAGGCAGAAAGCCACCCTCAAGGTGCGCTGGCCTATCCGCACGCTTTTCATAGAGACGAAATCGCACGAAGTGACAGATGCTGTGAACGCGTTCAAGGACACGCTCCTTTCGCTTACAAATGTGAAGGAATTGAAGGTCGTCGAGGCGCCTCCTGCCGGGGAGATGGCGAGCGAACCGTTCTCTCTCGGTGCTGTGCACCTGGAGAAGAAGATGGATGAGCTGCTCTACGAGGAAGGCGTGGTCAACGAGGTCAAGCGCAGGATACAGATAATGCGCAAG
Organism: uncultured Microcaldota archaeon; assembly: GCA_903835325.1. Taxonomy (GTDB): domain Archaea; phylum Micrarchaeota; class Micrarchaeia; order Anstonellales; family Bilamarchaeaceae; genus Bilamarchaeum. The sequence continues at coordinate 17,798 of CAILMU010000105.1, forward strand.
GACGCGAAACTTGTCGAAGCGGACAAGATATCGCTCGTGATAAGCGCTGAGAAGGAGCTCGAAGCCATCCTGGAGAAGAACCGGTCGCTCATCATGGATATAGTGAATGCAGGGTCGCTGTCTTTCGCCGTGGAGAAGACCATGAACGAGTACGAGATAGACGGGAGGCTCGTCAAGATAGCGATAAAGAAGACATGATTTAGCATAATCATTTATAAACTGTAACAACTAAAGTCCTTCACATGCGCCTGCACGGCCCGCTTCCCAAAGACGATCACAGACAGCTGAATCTCTCGGCTCCCAAGGCTACCCTTTTCGCGGCCCTTGCTGTGCCTCTCATATCTTTCTGCGCGAACAGGAGCGATGCGATAGTTCCCAAGGATGCCCATAATTTCGATGGCAAACCGGCCGCGTCTGTTTCTGCATCCACCACAACATCCAGATATGCAGGCCCTCTATCCGAATTATTCTTCCCTTCACAATCCGCGCCTGCGACATCGCAGTCTCGGACCCAGGCCAAGATCCAGCCCCGGTGCTTCTTCTCAGATGATAATTTCTATTTCAAGACGCCTGATGGCGCTGTCAATGCCGTCCTGGACATGCTTGACACGCAGAAGAGCAAGGAGCATAGCCTCGGAATCGGCTGCAAGGACCAGTACGCGTTCGTGCTCACGAACTCCATGCAAGGGAATAGCCTCATCGTGGTCTACGGCAAGAATACAACACGCCCTGCAGGCCTGGACCCGAACACTACGTACACCAAATTGTCCATGAGCAACATCATGACCGCTCCGTTCTCCTCATGGACCCAGAGCCAGGACACTGCATATATCGTCGCGCAGAACCGCATCATGCTCTCGGTCTCGTATCCATTCCGCGGGAAAGTATTGAGCGAGCGCCTGCCTTTCGATACTGCAAAAACCCAGACGGCCCTGATAGGCAGGTGGATAGTGATCGCGAACGATAAACAGGATATCGGGATAATCAGCAACGACCTGCAGACCAAAAAACATTACCGCATCTCGTCAGCCATCCACAACCCGGTACTGAAAAGCGACGGGCAGGCCGCATCTTTCGGAACCGTTTCCTCTCCTGAAGTGGAAATCCGCCTTAATCAGAATAATGATGCGGAAGTCAGCGAGAAAGGCAATGCCCTCCCGCCGCTTCCAAGATAGATTTGCCGCTAGATTCTTTTGGGTATCGCGGATTTGATCAGCGGCGGTGTCGA